>NZ_JAAHIG010000034.1:3347-64950 GCF_010692305.1 Moorena sp. SIO4G3
TCCAAGTCCTCCCGATCTACTAGGTTTGAGTGCAACATGGGATCAGAGGCACTAACCAGATTAGGGTTTGCTAAATCTAGCTGTTCCTGGGAAGCTAATAATTCGGCCAGTTCCTTTAAACCCTGAACATTACTTGAATGTTTTGGTAAGAGTGCTTCATTCCTGTCCAGAGTCGGTTTTTTAGATAGAGGTTGGGTTGACGGAGCTTTGGAGGCAGGAGGTGATGCAATATCAGTATCCGCACCCAAGGGAAACCTCTGCAAGGTTTCGGGACTCGGATCATTGATTTCCTCACCACTCCCATAGCCATCAATCAGTTGATCGGGAGTTGCATGTGTAAATAGTACTTGATCTCCCGTGTGCTCCAAGTCCTCCCGATCTACTAGGTTTGAGTGCAACATGGGATCAGAGGCACTAACCAGATTAGGGTTTGCTAAATCTAGCTGTTCCTGGGAAGCTAATAATTCGGCCAGTTCCTTTAAACCCTGAACATTACTTGAATGTTTTGGTAAGAGTGCTTCATTCCTGTCCAGAGTCGGTTTTTTAGATAGAGGTTGGGTTGACGGAGCTTTGGAGGCAGGAGGTGGTGTAACATCAGTATCCGCACCCAAGGGAAACCTCTGCAAGCTTTCGGGACTCGCACCACTAATTTCCTGGGGTTGCTTAATCATGGCATGATTTGAAGAGTGAGGTGGAATGGGCATCTTGCCTTGTGGAATGGGCATCTTGCCTTGTGGAATGGGCATCTTGCCTTGTGGAATGGGCATCTTGCCTTGTGGAATGGGCATCTTGCCCGTTTCCTGCCTGGGGCTGGCAGGATGCCCACCCCACTGATATTCATCCGAAGATTCAGCCATGCCGATTTCCTCACCACTCCCATCGGAATCAATCAGTTGATCGGGAGTTGCGTTCGTAAATAGTACTTGATCTCCGTTGTCCTGCTTGTCCTCAGGTACTACTAGGTTTGAGTGCAACTTCGGATCAGAGGCACTAACCAGATTAGGGTTTGCTAAATCTAGCTGTTCTTGGGAAGGTAATAATTCGGCCAGTTCTTTTAAACCCTGAATATTACTCGAATGCTTTGGTAAGACTACTTCATTCCTCTCCAGAGTCGGTTGTTTAGATAGAGGTTGGATTGAGGGAGCTTTGGAGGCAGGAGGTGATGCAATATCAGTATCCGCACCCAAGGGAAACCTCTGCAAGGTTTCGGGACTCGGATCACTGATTTCCTCACCACTCCCATAGTCATCAATCAGTTGATCGGGAGTTGCGTTCGTAAATAGTACTTGATCTCCGTTGTCCTGCTTGTCCTCCGGTACTACTAGGTTTGAGTGCAACTTCGGATCAGAGGCACTAACCAGATTAGGGTTTGCTAAATCTAGCTGTTCCTGGGAAGCTAATAATTCGGCCAGTTCTTTCAAACCCTGAACATTACTCGAATGCTTTGGTAAGACTGCTTCATTCCTCTCCAGAGTCGGTTGTTTAGATAGAGGTTGGGTTGAGGGAGCTTTGGAGGCAGGAGGTGATGTAACATCAGTATCCGCACCCAAGGGAAACCTCTGCAAGGTTTCGGGACTCGGATCACTGATTTCCTTACCACTCCCATAGTCATCAATCAGTTGATCGGGAGTTGCATTTGTAAATAGTACTTGATCTCCGTTGTCCTGCTTGTCCTCCGGATCTACTACGTTTGAGTGCAACTTCGGATCAGAGGCACTAACCAGATTAGGGTTTGCTAAATCTAGCTGTTCTTGGGAAGGTAATAATTCGGCAAGTTCTTTTAAACCCTGAATATTACTCGAATGCTTTGGTAATACTGCTTCATTCCTCTCCAGAGTCGGTTGTTTAGATAGAGGTTGGGTTGAGGGAGCTTTGGAGGAAGAAGGGGAGAGTTTTTCATCTAGGGTCAGCTCCTGGGCAGGAGTAGTTGTGGGCAGCTTCTGCCCTGTGCCCTCTGGCTTCTGCCTTCTTGTAGCCCCTGATTCCACCCTAGACAATTGTACATCCCCTGAATTAACGAAAACGTCGCTATTATTTTCCTTGCTTACCTGATCTCTACCGACTGGTGTTGACCAACTATCCTCCATACTTGGATTAGGAGTTGGGTGTTGCTCAATTGAAGTATGAATGGGCGATGGTCTGGTTTTGGAAAAGCCCCCATTATCCCCCGAGCGAGCAATCCCTCGCTCGGGGGACTTTGAGTATGGCTCCCCCCTTATTAAGGGGGGCTGGGGGGGATCATAATCTTGCAGAAAACTTTGAAAACACGCCCTAGGGGGGGCGCAATCATACCCAGAATCAGCATCAAAAGGAGTTGCTAAACCTTTTGGGATAAACCCTGAAGTCAGCCAGGTCTCCAAAGCTGTGAATTCCTCACCTAGCTGTCCAACCTGAGATACAACTTTCTCTAAACAGCGGAGTTCCGAGCAATCCTCACTGGTCAAATAATTCCCAGCTAATCCCCCTGCGGTGTATTCACCAATCAAGGCTTGAAACTCACTACGTAGGGCTTCCCCAAGAGCCACGAGAGCCTGATTGATATTAGGAGAGCTTTCCCCAGGAATCGCCATCACTAATTTCCTCATCTAACATTTGTAAGTAGATCGAGACTTGCCCCATGGTCATTGCTTGCACTTGTTGGGGAGTCCAGCCAAATGCACGGGCTAAACGGTAGCTGGCTTTTACCAATGGGGAAGCACTCAAGCCATTTAGGTTTTTTTTTCGGTCAGCCCACTGATTTGTCTAATTTGAGCGATCAAAAAGTTAACCAACCCCAGATGCATCTTTTTGACTTGTTCTAAGGAAAGCGCTGGCTTTACCAGTGATTCTTTTATCATCAACAAGGGAATTAAGCTTGGATCATTTTTCCCTGCTTTCATAATTAGCCCAAACGTACCAATAGTCAAAGGACGTAGCTGCACAACCACATCAGCCTCTGACTGCTCATTGCTTTGAGTAGGTTGCAAGATATGTGGAGGCACTACAACATTAAAGATAACGGTAGAACCAGCTAGGAGTTCTTCTGGTGTTGGTTCCATTTGAGCATTCATTAGTTATAGCAGTTCTCATACTCATGAGGACAAAGTTTATCCCTTTAAGGCAAAAGGCAAAAGGCAAAAGGCAATATTAAATAGGGTTTTCAGGTAATCACTGTTAAACAATATTGTACCTCATATATGCGATAAAAGCTATATTTTTCATTAGTTATTTGTCATTGGGAGCAAGTCTATGTTGCAGAACAAAAGTACTATGTACCATATGAGCAAGCAAATACCCATGAGGGGGCTATAGATAATGTACAAATATTCGGCAAAAGTGACATGCTCCCCCTATTACCTATTACCTATTACCTATTACCTATTACCTATTACCCATTACCTATTACCCAGATAAGGTACAAATGTTCTGCATAAGTGACATGCTCCCATTGTCAACCCTTTTCCTCTGCACTAATTCGTAAAGCCCTAAAACTAACTCCTTCCATCACAAAATCATCTTCAGGTAAGTCAAAACTCCAGCTTTCAAACTTAACACCAAACACAGTAAGGGTACTACTTTTGTCAGGAAAGGCTGGATTTTTCAGCGCAATAACGATATTAAAGGAAGGTTGAGGAATTGCGGCAACTGGTGGAGGACTTGTTGCTCCATCACCCAGCAGCAGCCGAATTAAAGCCCCATTAACATGAGCTCGTTGCACGAAGCCAGAAACATTGATATTTCCTGGACGCAACTCCGTTGGGAAACGCTTACCAATTTCGTGGTAAGGTCGTAACTCATTTTCTACCTTGACCGTTACGTTCTGTAAGCGTCCAACTATACTCGAAAAATCGTACTCACCAATTAAACTATCCGCAAGTTTACCTTCTACTGACTCACTGTCATCGACAGCTAGAACTAACGAGGCATCAGAACCGCGAAAGACATTAACATTGGGCATACTAGTCTCCTAACTATTTCCGAAATTTAAGGATTTTCATCCTACTTTGTGAGGGCAGCTGATGGTGCGTGACCCCTTTGGGGAATTAAAAATTAAAAATTAAAAATTAAAAATTTAACAAATTTTGCAATTTTTTAATTCCGGGTACAAGCCCCCACTGATTGTCATTTTGAATTAATAATTTTGAATTTTGAATTGGAGCGTTCGCGTAGCGTGACCTGCATGTCAAGCGACTTGACTGTCTTTTTTTATTCGAGATACATCGTCACCTGGATAAAGTCGATGCTAAAGGTTGGCATCAGAGTCATGGTAACCATCACCTTCCCTTCTTTTTCTTGAGCGGGGGTTGCTGATACATCAAGTTGATAACTTACCAAGGCTTCATTATCTACCATGCGCGTCAAGAAAGCATTCAGGGTAGCTTTCATAGCTCCCCGCACTCGTTCATTATTCAACTTACCTATGTAGGGATTGCAACTGCTACGAACTCCGTAGATGGCATAGTCTACAATCCGTCTGGTAGTGATTTGCTTCCAGGCTCCATTATCACTGGTTATTCCCTTAACGATGCGAAATCCATCCCGTTTTTCTACTGTTAAAACACGGTTTGTGACCAGTTTTTCCAGTTGTGTACTGTTAAATTCCGTAGTTAGACCTTCAATTGTTAGGGTTTTGTTAGTGGGACTGGTTTGTACAGGCAACGAAGAAAGCATCCCAGCCACAGCAGCAGCTAGGTAACTACCGGGTAGCTTGTTTTGCTTTCCTTGAGATGAAACCAAAATTCCCGGTGCTGTAAAAATGATGCGGTCATTTTTGACGGTGTGGTTAGAAATATCGTCTAAGCTATCTTTACCATCGGTAAAGCCACTACCAATGATGCCAATCCGCTCTCGCTTGATTCCTGCTGTCGTCTTCAGGTGTCCCTCTAGAGCGGTTAACATCCCTGTTTTGGTAACATCTTGCCCAGCTAGTAACACAATGTTAACGATTTCGTTTTCTAGGAGAGCTAAACTTCTTGTGTAATCGTCACTGCTGGCCTCAGGAAGATATTTGTCTGCGTCAATCTTAGCTGTCCGCACGGCATAAACTGTTTGCCCTCCATTTTGATAAATCAGCTCTAGAGCACGAATTAATGTAAGTTCATTTTTAGTATCGTCTTGCCACTCGTCACTTTTACCAAAAATTTCCTTAGCTTCAGACAAGCTACCGAGCAATTGCACCTCGTCTACAGGTCCTTTTTCCGCTGTGCCGACAATTCCAATGTTGCCTGTAACTACGCCGCCAGGACTAATCAAGCCCTCATCACGCACCTCAATATAAGTGCCTGGTAAAACCATCGTCTGAGTCATGAAAACCTCCACAGGAATTGAACCATCATACCAATTCTCCTGCGCACTTTAAAATTTTACTAGTGCATCACTACCATCGGATTCCAGAAGATAATTCCCCTGAAAACTTAGTTGAACTTTGTACTGGGTCTGACCTAGCCTATCATCAGGGGGTTTTATCCAGGGCAAACCCATCTAATTTTTTTGGACAAATGACCAAAATTATGTACTGATAATTTAACAGGAGGATCGCTGTCTAAATAAGTAGCGATCGCCAACTTGCTTATTTAGTTACAATAATTAAATAAAGTTAATAAAAATTAAAAATAAGTGAGAAAAATTTTTAACAAAACTCTTTGTTAAAATCATTGACTCTGATTAGATCCTTATATCCTATTTCCCCTAAAGCCCTTATGTGCCCAGATGTTTCTATCCCTCAACCAGACCTCAGTAGCAATGGTTCAAACTCCCAAACCATGACTAATGTGAGTGGGTCAGTCTCACCACTGGTAAACTCAATTCCGCCATTGTTAGGAGGTTCTTTAATAGAGTTAACCAGCTGGATACAACAACAGGGACAACCGGCTTATCGAGGGCGTCAGTTACATGGATGGATTTATGAAAAAGGAGTGCGATCGCTTTCTGAAATTTCTGTCTTTCCTAAACAGTGGCGTAACACCGTAGCCGATGTCTCCATTGGTCGCTCAACCTTACACTACCGCTTAGAAGCAAAGGATGGTACGGTAAAATACCTGCTCCAGTTATCAGATGGTCAAATTATTGAAACTGTAGGTATTCCCACACCAAAGCGTCTGACCGTGTGTGTGTCTTCCCAGGTCGGTTGTCCCATGGCTTGTGACTTCTGTGCTACCGGTAAAGGCGGATTCACTCGCAATCTGGCTCGCCATGAAATTGTCGATCAGGTGTTAACAGTGAGGGAAGATTTTCAACAACGAGTCAGCAATGTGGTGTTTATGGGTATGGGAGAGCCCTTGCTGAATACCGAAGCTGTGGTAGGTGCAGTCAAGTCTCTTAATCAAGACCTGGGGATTGGAGCGCGATCGCTTACAATCTCAACAGTTGGTATTCCCGGTCGTATCCGCCAACTCGCTCAGCATCAACTGCAAGTCACCCTTGCTGTCAGTCTACACGCCTCAAATCAGCAGCTACGGGAGCAACTGATTCCTAGTGCCAAGCACTATCCACTCAAAGCACTACTAGATGAATGTCGAGACTATGTAAACTTAACAAGTCGCCGAGTCACCTTTGAATATATCCTTTTGGGTGGACTGAATGACTCTCAAAAACATGCTGTTGAGTTAGCTAAGAACCTGAGGGGGTTTCAGAGTCATGTCAATTTGATTCCCTACAATCCCATTAGTGAAGTAGATTACCAGCGTCCTAATTACCGCAGGATTCAAGGCTTTGTTGAAGCTCTTAAGCAGCAACACATTGCTGTCAGTGTACGCCATTCCCGTGGTCTTGACAAAGATGCCGCTTGTGGACAACTTAGAGCATCTAGGAGTACTTAGAGGTAATGTTTTGTGGAAGTGAAAAAAAAACACAAGGGATGTTTTCCTGACCCTTGTGTTAAAAACCTACCCTTGTGAGTTCGGCGTTGCTGAATCTTCGAATGAATAGGAGTAGAGTGGGCATCCTGCCTGCCTTCGAATGAATAGGAGTAGAGTGGGCATCCTGCCCGCCCGAAAATATATTGAAACTGGCAAGATGCCAGTTCCACGCAAGATGCCCATTCTACAAAACTCTTAAAATCATTCCCTTATTAAGCAATGCCGTGAGTTCGCCCCCTCACCCCCTCATTGTTTAAGCACTAGGAGCATAGATGCCAGGGGCATAAGCCTCAACCACCCTGCCAGTGCGAGTGCAGTTAATCATTAAATAATCACAGACGGGGCATTGAGTCTGGGTTAGGTGAGTGTTTTGATAATAAATCCTTTGAGCACTACTGCCACAATTAGGACAGTAAACTTTCTGTGTTATCTGCATGTTAAACCTTGTTTTATTCAGTCAGTTATTAAAAAGCGATGCAGAGGTGCGACCCGTGGCGAATTTAATTCGCCAACGGAAAGCGCACCTAAGCGGTCTTGGGGAGGCAGCGCGGTCTTGGGGGTCTCCCCCATGAGCGACTGCCGTGGTTTCCCCCATGAGCGACTGCATCAAGAAATGACTGCCTCTAACAAGCACCGACCCTGGTTCAACCATCTACTAGTAGCGCACCGCAAGCTGATGATGTAAGCTTTTCGTTGGTTTTGAATGGTAGCTTTACTTTATTTGTGCCGTCTTGTACTAGTTAGATATGAGCATTCAACTGATTAATCTGGAGGCAGCAATCGTTAATCTTTCCTTAACTATTGTATTTAAGTCTTAGTTTTTTGGAAATTAATTTAACAATACTTAGCAATATTGTTTGCATTTTTTAATATTCTCAAGATATTGGCACTCCAAGACTAGGTTTTTTGATTAAAAATAAGCTTCTATCCTATGGGTTTATAATTGATCCCTAATTGATCCCTGATTGATTACTGATGAAGTTATGTTATTTTTTATACAATCGAATTATAATATTGGCCGTAGACAAAACTAGTTTTCTGACAACAGATGTTAAATATGATACGGTATTCGTTTAATTACTTATCCTATCGAAGATCAGGTAATTGGATCGGGTAATTGGTAATTGGTAATTGACGATTCTCGATTCATATGTTAAGTGGGTTAACCAATCCCTTGCCCAATCTTCAATTATGTGTAGCGAGCTTGAACCTCCCCACCCTGTAGAGGGATGGGGATTCCCAGGCACAACAACGTTCGTTGCTGTTATTTCCATGGGCGTGACTTTCCCCCGCACCGGAGGTAGCTGAGTTTAAAGTTACCGTAAGAACAAGGCAGCCTTTATAGTTAAAGGGTTATGCGTAAAAGGTTCTAGGTTGTTGTAATAAGGCTGCCTTGTTCTAAGGCGCGCGTCTCTAGGGGTCAATTCCCAGTTTTTTGAGACCCCTAAGTTTTATATTTACTGCCCCATTAATGTCAGCATCATCGTAATGACCACAGTTAGTACAGACAAACTTTTCCTTTTTTCTGTTTTCTTTACTAGTGTGATGACATTTTGGGCATTTTTGAGACGTGTGCTTGGGATTTATTTTTACGACCGGAACGCCTGACTTTGCGGCCACGACTTCGATCTTTTTGACCAGTTCCCCCCAAGCTGCATTAGAAATTGAGCGATTTAAACCTCTTTTTGCTGACTGTCCATTGCGGTCATAACCACCATTTTCATTGGGTCTAGGTTTGCAACGAGATTTCATTGCCTTAATATTCAAGTTCTCGAACACCAAGGCATCTGTCCCATCAACTAATTGATTGGCAACATCCCAGTGATAAGCACTACGCTTATTTGTGATACGTTCATGGAGTGAAGCTACTCTGGCGTAAGATTTCCCTCTATTCTTAGACCCTTTTCTTTTTCGACTAGCTGCTTTTTGCCTCAGTTTTAAGCGTCTTTCTCTACGCCTAAAAGATTTTTGTTTGGCTGGATTGGCTATTGTTCTCCCATTAGAAAGACTTATTAATTTGTTGATACCTAAATCACAGCCTTTAACCCTCTGAGGCTTAATCTCGCTTTTGTCTTTTACTGGAGTAGCTGGCACTGACTTATCTTCAACTTGAAGACTTACAAACCATCCGCGAGCTTTTCTGCGAACAGTAACAGATTTTAGAGCGAATCCTCCAGGAATAGGGCGAGAGTTATAAAAGCTCATCCAGCCAATTCCTGGAAAGTATATTCTGTCACCGTTTAATTTAACTTGACCAGGTGCATATTTAAAGCTTCTAAACCGCGACCTTCTCTTAGGCTTTGGGTACCCAGTTTCTCCTTTAAAAAATTTAGAGAAAGCAACATCTAACTGCCTCAGAGTTTGCTGTAAAACAGTTGAATGGATTGCCTTATACCAGGGTCTTTGCTTCTTGAGAGTGGGCAAACTTGAACTTTGTGCTTCGTAAGCACTTCTCCTTGGATTCCTTTGGCTATTCTTCCAGGGATAACCCACAGAGTAGTTTTTGCTTACAGAACAGGTCAACGGACACGCCTCTCCACCACTCCTTAAATCACAATACCTACCTAGCTTTGGAGCTTTTGCTTGGTCGTAAGAGTCGTTTCTATCTTTTAGTAAGTAATTGTACTGTGATCGCAACATGTCAAGCCACTTATTCATAGTGACTTCTTGTTGTCGGTTTGGTTTTAGTTTGTAGACGTATCCTAGTTGCATCTGTTCGACCTTGTTTCTGTGCTTTTTTAATTATAAACCCCTTAAATTAAAGTGTCAAGTAAATGTCCAAGCAAATTAGAAGAAAAGTGGGAAGACCCAGGCTCCACGATGAGGCAAAGAAGAGCTACAGTATTAAGGCTACCGAAACTGGCTGGCAGGGATTAAAATGCTTAGCTGCCTGTTCAGGATTGAGTCTGTCTGAATATTTAGAATTTCTGGGAAGGACTGGTACTCTGCCTAATTGAGGGAAAATTCATCCCCGACCTAAGAGGACGGGGTATTCTTTTCCCTCAAACTCCCTTACTGATAAATCAGGGAAATTACTGAAGCAATAGTATAGGGATTAGGCAAGACAATATAGTTGATGCAACTACCATCAACAATCAACCATTAACCATAAACCATCAGTGACTTCCGTAAATCAAAAGTGATTAACCAGACTTGATATTAAACCGCAGACACTAGCAATCGCCCTATTGCTCGAAATTAGAGATGTCCTGACGAAATGGTTTTATCAAAATCAAGAGTGTTATAAGGGGATAGCTTGGTCAAATTTGGGAAGTATGGTGGTAGAGAGCTCAGCAAATACACTAGTTAAGTATTAATGGCAAACAGAAGATCTGATCAATTAACAATTCTAAACTAACAATGAATAAACACTATATCTTTTTTACCAGAAATACTTTACCTCAACCCAATGCTGCCCACTTAGTTCATGATGTAAATTCCGCCAATGCTGCTGCTAACCTTGGTTATTCTACTGTTTTAGTCTATCTTCACCCCCCAGAGAAATCCCTGAATCCCTTAGACTGGGTTTATCCATTTCGGCTCCAACAGCCACCGGAAAACCTGACCAAGTTTTACAGTATTCAGGATCAGCTCAAGGTGGCTCCCCTAGCTATGCCTTGGCCCATTGGTCACATCAAAGGCAAACTAACTAGCCCCAGCACAATCGTTTGTCGTTACTATTTTCCAATTCATATTTTTCCCCATACTCAAATCTTACACACCTTGGATTGGAATTTAGTAAAAACAGCCATCAAGCATGGTATTCCAGTCATTTATGAGCGGGAACATTATAAAAAAAGTGACTATGATCAATCGATTGTCCAAAACCCACTTTTTAAAGTTGCAGTCACCGTAGCTGATAATATTCGGGACGATATGATTCGTAGGGGTATGCCCCCAGAAAAGATTATCAAACTCCATAGTGGCTTCAATCAGTCTTTTTTAGTAAGACAACCAGAACCAGCCTCTGAATGGCGCAAAAAACTTTTGGTGGATAACCGCCAAAGGTTAGTGGTCTATTCAGGAGGACTCTATCGCTTCAAAGGGGTCAACTTATTAGTTGATGTTGCTAAAGAATTACCACAGATTCAATTTGTCTTTGCTGGTGGCAACGAATCTCAAGTACAGTCTTATCAGCAGCTAGCTCGGGAAAAGCAAGCTAACAATGTTACCTTCTTAGGTTATATTCCCCACCAGCAGCTTCCCAGCTTACTCCAAGCTGCTGATGTGTTGGCTCATCCTCACTGTTCTGGTGAGGCCGCTAGCTTTACGTCTCCTCTCAAGCTCTTTGAGTATATGGCTTCAGGAACTCCGATTGTGGCAACAGAAATTCCTCCGTTGATGGAATTTAAATCATCGAGTGCTATTGCTGGCTGGTGTGAACCCGATAACCCAGCTCAATTGACTCGTTGCCTCCAGCAGGTATTAGAAACCTATCCCAGAAACGTGAATGGTTATGCTGCTCAAATTGAGTGGGGGCGTCAGTTTTCTTGGGAAAATAGAATGGCCAAAATTCTGAGCAATGTAGCAGAATCTATACATCCTATAATATCTGATTAATAGGGTTACGCTTAGGGTTAAAGTAATCATTGAGCTATCAGCTATCAGTTATCAGTTATAGCGCTACGCGCCAGGCATGCTAGCAATAGGCAATAGGCAATAGTGAAGAAAAAAGCTTACTAATCAAGGGATTGAGCGATTTTAATTTTTCTTCACTTGTCAAACACCATAGTGCGTAGTGCTATATCAGCTTAAGCGCTACTTGAGGTGCTGCGCGAACAGCTTTTGAATCAGCGATGCCTCAGGTGCGACCCGTGGCCAATTTAATTACGGGTCAAACGCACCATTACGGTCTTGGGGAGGCAGCGCCGACCTGCGGGGGTTTCCCCCACTCGCGCTTTGCATCAAAAACTGATCTCAATTTCGGTTATGCTTACTACAAATACTTGCCGATATCGAGAGCTCGATATCGGGTGATGAGGTGATGGGGAGATCAGGTCAAAAATAGGAAATAAGAAGACATGATCACATGACAATGTCAGCCCCCCTCTCCTGATCATTTCATGTCTAGTCTAAAGACTTGATTAAACACTTTTCACTTTCTCAAGGATCAGTTAACTAGATAGACTCATGACAATGCCCAACTTTTTAATCCTAGGTGCAGCTAAGGCTGGAACTACCTCAATTTATCGATATCTAAAGCAGCATCCGCAAATCTACATGAGTCCTTCCAAGGAACCTAGGTTTTTTGCTTTTGAAGGGGAAACTTTAGATTTCCGTGGTTTGGGAGATGAAAAAGAAGCTGATTTCATTGTTACTAATATTGACGTCTATCGTAAACTTTTTAAAAAGGTAACTAATCAAGTAGCTATTGGTGAAGCATCTACAAGTTATCTCTACATTGCGAAATCTGTTGAACGCATAAACTACTACATTCCTAAGGCGAAACTGATCGCAATTCTTCGAGATCCAGCAGAAAGAGCCTATTCAAACTATTTACATTTACTCAAGCAAGAGCGCGAGCCACTAACGGATTTTGCTGAGGCTCTTGCCCAAGAAGAGAAGCGCATTCAAAATAACTGGTGGTCCTTCTGGCACTATAAACACCAGGGACTTTACTATGTCCAAATGAAGCGTTATTATGAGGCGTTTGAAAAAAGCCAGATTAAGGTTTATCTATACGAAGATTTGACTAATAATCCTATAGGTATGCTGAAAGATATGTTTGGTTTTTTGCAGATAGACGATACCTTTACCCCAGATATATCTGAAAAAGTTAGGCAAGCTCCTCGCCTTCCCAAAAACAAAGCCTTGGAATCATTTTTGAACCAACCGCACCCAGTTAAATCCATTCTCAGTCCATTACTTCCTACTAGCCTAAGGGATAAACTAGTTAATAAGATTAGATATTTAAATCGTGGGAAACCTAAGTTATCACCAGCAGTGCGGAAGCAATTGATTGAATTCTATCGTGAGGATATCCTCCAGCTTCAAGATTTGATTGGTCGGGATCTTTCCCAATGGCTAAAGTGTTGAACATTAAGTGAACAAGTAAGTTGACAATTATAAGTTGACAATTAAGTTAAGTAAGTTAAGCTGTAAGCATTCAGAAGTCAGCCGTCAGCCGTGAGCTAAAAGCTCACGCTGCGCGAACAGCTTATTTTATTCAAAAGCACCGATTGCGCTACTTAAGGTGCTGCGCGAATAGTAGTACCTCAAGTAGCGCATAGGCTGATAGCTGATAGCTGAATGCTTACGTTAAGCTTAAACTAAGCTGATCAAATTATTATCAACTTAAACTTGATGAGTTAGGGAATTAAGCTATGTCCAAAACTATGGACAAAAAAGTTATCGGTATGATAAGTAGCTATAAGGCACTGAAACCCAGTCCTGTTGATTGGCTATGGAAGCAAACCCCTCGTCCTTTGGGGGTTTGGAAAAATATTCAAATGATAGCTACTGCACCTCAACCGGATTTTTTACTGCTATACAACTTTAACGAATTTTCTGACATCGAACCACGATTACCCAAATTTGGCAACTTTTTTGGGCTAGCTCACAAGCCCCCTGAGCCGAAAGTCCCAGATCTCAAGACTCTCTTGCGGGGAGTGCCAAAAGAACGGATTATTTCTTTGGTGCGGGAACCTCCATTCCCAGAACGGGAAGAGATCCGAATTAATGAATATAAACAAGCTCAGGAATACTGTGGCTATGTATGTGGTCCTGATGATTTTGCGCCCATTCCTGACTATATGCCTGCTATTTCATACCACAACAATTCGTTTCGTGAATTGAATGAAATGGGACCACCTGAAAAAACTCGTTCTTGTTGTTGGATTACCTCCGGTATTGCTCGTACGGCTAATCATCGTCAGCGTTTGGCGTTTTTGAAGCTGTTGAGGGACAGTGATCTAGAATTTGACGTGTATGGACGGGATTTGCCAGACTGGGTAAACGGATATGGAAAAGTAGGGAATAAGTGGAATGCGATGGCTCCTTATTACTACAACCTGGCGATTGAAAACTATGCTGGTAATGATTGGTATGTGAGTGAAAAGTTGTGGGATGCTTTATTAGCCTGGTGTTTACCCATCTACTATGGTGGTTCTGGTGCTGATAAATTATTGCCTCCAGGAAGCTTTTTGAGACTGCCAAGTGAGGATGAAAAGGGCTTAGCTTACATTCAGGAAGTGACCGCTACACTGGATGCATGGCATGAGGCTCTAGATGCGATCGCAGAAGCACGTCAAATCATTTTACATGAGTTGAATTTACTCAACTTCTTGTCTAAGGTAGTGGAAAAACTGGGGTAAGTCTAGATGAGCACAGGAATTTATACATTAGCTAATGATGTGGTTTACGACCAACTGGTAGCACTGCTCAATAGTATAGAAGTTAATGCTGGCAAAGAGACTCCAGTTTGTGTGATTGCCTACAATGATCAGTTAGACAAGGTCCGTCAAGACATTGCCACCCGAGATAATGTAATCTTGCTGGATAATCCAGAACTATTTGTCCGTTGGGAAGAGTTTTCCTACCGTGTCTGGAAAACTCACCCCTCAGCCTTACAAGAATGGCAGGCACAAGGCATGAAGACGAAATTCTATCGGGTTGGTGAAAATCATCGTTACTGTGCCTTTGATCCAGAGAGTCCATTTGAAAAATTTATCTATCTCGATGCTGACACTCTGCTGATGAATTCGTTAGATTTCGTCTTTAAGCAGTTAGATGAGAGTGATTTTGTGGTTTATGACTTTCAGTATAAAGACCCAGCACATATTTTTAACGTAGGCTCACCGAAGTTACTAGAAGTATTCGATGAATCCCAGATTAATTCAGAAATTTTCTGTTCCGGATTTTATGGGGCTAAGCGAGGATTATTTCCTGAAGAGCAGCGAGAATGGTTAGTTTCTCAATTAGCTAATGGGGAAGCAGAGGTTCTGTATAAGCGAGCCCCTAACCAATCTGTACTCAACTACATGAGGATGAGGTCTGGGTTATCAATCCATAATTTTGCTGTGAGTTTGCCTAAAGATAAAAGAGCAGGCAATTCCGTAACATCTCCTCACTTTGAGGTTCGGGATAATCTACTTTATGATCATGGGAATCGCCTGACTTATCTCCATTACATTGGAATCAAATCAAAAGTTTTCAATAAACTGTGTGCTGGGGAGAATATCGACTTTCCCTACCGGGATATTTTCTTACATTACCGATATTATCATCAACCCGAAAAACGTCCTCAGTTTACTACTAAGGCTAAACCTTACAACCAGCCTCCTAGTTTAACCACTAAAGTCTTCAAAAAGTTAGGATTGAGTCGTTGAGGCAGATTTTATGAATCGTGGAATTTACATCACTGCTAATGACCGGGTGATTGAGCAGTCTATTGCATTACTAAATAGTATCCGCTCTTATGATAGTGATACCCCAATTGTTTTGATTCCCTATGATGACAATTATCAAAAGGTGGCTCAAATTCTGAAAGAGTCCTATGGGGTAGAGATTTATCCAGATTTGGCATTTATCGAACGCCTGTCTACTAAGCTACACGAAATTTTCGGGGAAGGATTTTTTGCTAGACCGAATCAGTTCCGCAAACAGGCTTGCTGGTTTGGAACCTTTGATGAATTTATTTATATCGATACCGATATCGTTGTTTTTGAGAAGATAGCAGATACTCTTGACTACCTGGCTGACTATGATTTTATTTGCTGTGATTACCAGCATGTCGGGGGAATCACTAATGTTTTCACCCCTAAAGTTATTGAAGATAATATTTTTAGTGAAGCGGAACTGAAGGATATCTTTAATGGGGGGTTTTGGGGAGCCAAGAAAAATAAGATTAGTGAAGAAACTTTATATGAAACCTTTGCTGAGTGTGCGGCTCATCCCGAGTATTTTGACTTTTCCCAGAAAACCTCCGATCAGCCGATTATCAACTATATGATATTGAAGCAGATGCACCACCGATTTAATATTGTGTGTAGACCAGGGGGAGCTCCAGGAAATTGGGCAGGTAGTAAACAATTTCAAACCCAAGGAGTACGACTTATTGATCCAAATTTGAATCAACCCCTACAATATCTACACTGGGCTGGTATTCGTATTCAGCCTGGTTGTCCTTATTGGGATATCTGGAAACATTACCGCTATTTGAATGAACCTATGCCAGAGGATGAGTCTTTGCAGCCTAAAACTCAGAAGAGCTTATGGGAACAAATTACCAACAAATTACACAAATCACTGAAAAAGTAAAGCGGATTTAGTCCTAAAAAGGTGACAAAAAGGGTTAATGAAGTAGTCTCAGATGTCAGTTTGATGGTAAGTTACTCACAACTTCTTCTGTAAAGTCCGATGCCGGAGGAGCAGAAGAAGTTGAGTCGGTGCTCATTAAACCGAAATCTGACGATAAATAAAGTACTAAGGTGAAGGTGATAGCTAAGATAAGTTTTTCCAACATTTTACACTCCTCTAGTCGCAACGTCATCTAGTAGTAACGTTATTAAGTAGTTACCCCTATCTTCAGTATCCTGAATTTTTCGTGGATCGTAGGTGATCCTGTGGTAATAGGGGTTGTGACAATTGTCATAACTTTAGGTGACGTAAATCATCGACAAAAAGTTTCTTTTGTGCCAATAAAAATAGGTAGAGAGTTGGTTCACTCACAGATGGGGTGATGGGGTGATAGGGGGATGGGTGATGGGGTGAAGTTAATTCAAGTTAATTCAAGTACGGCGAAGGATTTGGGTGATCTAATGATTTTGCTGCCAGTATAGTTGTGTCAAAATATTTTCTCCTAGTCATACTTTCTCAAGTTTGTGAGAAATCTCAGGATTACTAGTTAAGTTTTTGAGCCTCTAGCGGCAGCACTGACCCAATCGACTAAAAAAGTCAAAATCACGAAACATGCGCAGCGTTACCACTACACTGCTATAGTCAAAGCTGCTCAATTGTTCGGTCAGCAACAGACCTAACCCTCCAGCTACGACTTACCGACCATGACAGTCTCCCGGATGCAGACTTCCCAGCGATAGAGGATATAAGCTAGGAAACGGGGCAAGTTAATCGGTAGTATCCCATAGAGAAATAGCAGGGTTCCTGGAGTTCCCTGGGCTTTCAAGGCTTCTTTAGGAGGCTTTTCCAGGTTTTCATTGGTTTCTCTGATTAATCTGCCTAGAATACCGAGGTTGTTTAATCCCAGTGCGATCGCACCGGGTAAAATTCCAGGAAACAGGACAAACAGCGCTACTATTGCCCAAATCGGTGGCGGAATGGCTCGGCAAAAGAGTAGGACTATCCGAGGCACGCACCAGTATTGTCCAACCTTGTACCGACGCAATAGTTAATGCCTTGGGATTGGGATTGAGCAATCCACCGGGAAGGATAAAATTATGGGCTGCTGGAAAAGACAGAACATAGAAAAATGTCCACAGTTGCTCGTAACGCAGGGACTGTAAACTCAGAAACATCTGATAACCTAATCCTCCAGCACCAATAATCCCCAGTACTGTTGCTGAGCGAATGGCACAATCAAAGCGATAGACAGTGTAGGAAAGAAGATTTAAAAAGGCTTGGGGAATCAGACTGTACAGAAGTGCAGTTAAGGGGGATACGCCACTATTGAGCAAAGCCATTAAGGGTTCCCGTGGCGTTTCATCCAGAATTTTTGATTACTTGTCGATTGATATTGGCAGTACGCCAGCAACAATGTTAACGCCAGGAGCGGACAAGTATGCGATCGCTGCTAAACCCGTCCCTAAGTTTTTGGCAGCTTGGTAGAAAATCGTGGCAGGAGTCACACAGAACCCAAAGCAACCTCTGAGCCTTGGTATCGTTGGTGGTGGGGCAGGGGGAGTAGAATTGGCACTGAATGTACAAGGGAAATTACATAAACTATTGCATCAACGATTGACTAATGATTCCCACCCCAGTAAGAATTTACAAATTCACCTGTTCCATCGAGGCACTAAACTGTTACCCCATCACAATTCTTGGGTCAGCAACCACTTAAAAAAAATTTTATTACAGCGGGAAATTCAGCTTCATTTACTCGAACGTGTCAGCCAAATATCTCCCCATTTCGATCAGAATCAACTGAATCAATCGATAGCAAACAATAATAGTGACAGTGCTCATTTAGACCCCCAATTACTACCCCAATTACTAACGGTAATCTGTGACTCTGGATTAAAGGTAGAATGCCATCATGTCTTTTGGGTCACTCAAGCTTCGGCTCCGAGTTGGATTAAAGCCTCAGGATTAACCACAGATGAGCGAGGATTTATTCTCGTGGCTGATACCCTCCAATCAATTTCCCACCCTCATATCTTTGCAGCCGGTGATATTGCTACTATGCAAAATTACCAACGTCCCAAAGCGGGGGTATTTGCCGTTCGTCAGGGCAAGCCGTTATTTAAAAACCTGCAACGAATTGTATTAGGAAAAAAACTTATCCCCTCTCCATCCCTATAGTAAGACGAGTGGGGAGTCCCGCTAACAGCGCGTTAATTCAACGTATTAATTAAACTCCCCAGGCAAGATTCGAACTTGCGACCAATCGGTTAACAGCCGACCGCTCTACCGCTGAGCTACTGAGGATTGCCAAACAATTGCTCTTCACATCTACTTATTATAATCATACAGTACAAAGTCTGGCAAGTACTTTCGCAAATTTTTTTGAAATCACTGTGGTGTCGGGAGTTTTGAGTACAAGGGAAAGTAAACAATAAAGAGTTAACACTAAGCAGTCAAGTAAATATAAGCCAGTCAGTAGTCATCAGTCAGTAGTCACCAGTCAGTAGTCACCAGTCAGTAGTCAACAATACTATCCTAATCGTTGACTTCTTGCCACTGTAGCCCATGCTTGAGTGGGGAACGGCTTGATTCAACGTTGACCTTGAGCAACGGTTTTTGGTTAACCCCTGATTGCCTTTGTTTTTCTAACACTGCTTTGGCTAATGCAGCTTGTCGTTCCACTTCTTCCTTTAAATGCTGCTTACGGGAATACTCAGCTATCTTGATTCTCGCTTTCTGGTAGGTGGGGGTTTCTTTAGGGATTTGAGACAAATACACTAGCGCTTGAATAAAGTTACCCTGTCCTCCTTGTTCATAGGCTTCTTGTAACAAGTACTCTGCTCGAATCTGTTGCTTTTGCTGATATTCCTTCAGCTTTGGTTGGACTTTAGCACCGGTGGGGGTTTCTGGATGGATTTGTTCGAGTAGTGCGATCGCATTGCTAAAGTCTTGGGCTAATGCTTGTTTGTAGGCTTGCTTTAATAACCCTTGGGCTTCTGCCTCAAGGCGAGGTTTTGCCTTCTTGACTAAGGGCTCCATCTTCTTTTGCCAAAAGCCAATTGAGGGCATTTTATCGTATCCCTCAAGCACATCTGACCATCGTTCTTGATAAAAGGCTTGCTCTGTAGCCTTAAATAGAGCTTCAGCACCTTGCCATTGTTGCTGCCACTGTTGAACCGTATTTAGGGATTGTTCATAGATCAGACTATCGCTAGGAATCGATTCTGCTAGTGCGATCGCTTCCTCCAAATCACCGGCTTGATAGTGTTTGATTGCCTTTTGTAGAATATCAAATTCAGAACGAGACGCAGAAGCATTCAGTAGAGCATAAAGTCCGATTAAAATCGCTATACCATTGGAGCTTGCTGCTCCGACTCCGATTCTTTTCAGTAAAGGTGGCAATTTTGGCCAGCTATATAGGGCGAATTCACGGACATACACTTTCCAATGTAATTCCGGCTCATCATTGCTAAGTGCTGAGTCGTTATTACTAGTTTTTGAGTCTTGAGTGCTGAGTGTTTCCTGCTCAGTTTTGACTCCTGAGTCAGACAATGGCGCTGCCTGTTTTAATTCTTGTGAGCTAGACTCCCTAGTCAGTGCTGAGTCTTCAATGGTAACCCTTGAGTCAGACTGAGTATCCAGAACCTTGAATTCAAGAGTGTCATTGTCACTAAACTCGATACTGAGTGCTGAGTGCTCGGTTATCAGTTCTGAGTCAGACTGAGTATCCAGAACGTGGAATTCAAGAGTGTCATTGTCACTAAACTTGATACTGAGTGCTGAGTGCTCGGTTATCAGTTCTGAGTCAGACTTAGCAATAGATACTTTTAACTCAGGACTTTGAGTAGACATGAGTGTTTTAAGTACGATTAATGCATCATTTGCTGACTGATAACGCAATTTGCTGTTGTAAGAGACCATATGGTTGAGTACAAACGCCATTTTATCGCTAACCGATACATGGTTTCGCCAATGAATCTCACCAGTCTCAGGGTCAGCCAATTGCATTGGGGTCATGCCTGTGAGGGCGTGAATCGCAATCATTCCTAGGGAATAAATGTCACTGTTAGGAAAGGATTGACCAGCAAGTTGCTCTGGGGGTATGTAGGCGAAGGGACGAATTGTGCTGGATGCATCAGACCGTGGATACTCGGTCAGATGGGCTTTGATTGGCTTTGAATTAATCAGCTCAGCAGCACCAAAGTCAATCAAAACTAGCCTACGGTCTGACCCTCGTCTGATTAGGTTATTGGGTTTGAGGTCTCTATGAATTATCCCTTGGCGGTGAATAAATTCTAGAATGCCTAGAACATCTTCTAATAGTTCAATGCACTGGTTTTCGCTAAAGCGTTTATTACTGTTTTGGCTGATTGGCAGTTCAGTACTAAGAGTTTCTCCGACAATTAAGTTTTGAACTAAGTAAAATCCCTGGTTATCTTCAAAATAATCAAGTAGACGGGGAATTTGGTTATGGCTGCCCAGTTTGATCAAGGTTTGAGCTTCATTGAGCCAGAGACGCTTAAGAAATTGCCATTTTTGAGGATCATCGCTTTTGGGCTGAAGATACTTAATCACATAGCGGGGATTGCCCTGTTGTCGGGTATCCTCTGCGATATAGGTTTTGCCAAATGCCCCAGCACTTAAAGATTCAATGATTTTATAACGCCCGTTGAGGAGCTTTCCCCATAAGGAATGATTTGGATTAATTTTCAAAGAATTTTTTCCTACCAGAATCACTTCTATTTAGTTTTTTTCAAGAAACCAACAGTGTTTCCGGAATTAGTGGTTGATAGAAGTAATTGGATTTGCGGTAGCGTCACCCGGTAGGAAATGGGATGTAAGCAATCAGCTATATTAAATCAGCTATATTAAATAAGATATATTAAATCACCTATCAGTGATCAGTAATTTTAATCATGGGCGTTACTCCCGTTGCAGGATGATATGACAATTGTTGACAACCCCAAAGCTTCCACTCTTCACCCTTCTTCCCTCTCCGGATGTTGTCCTCATTTGCTACAACAGAAAGCAACTGGGTATAAAAACTATATGCCAGGATAGAGATTAGATGTGTGTTCTTCGGTGGTCATCATATCCGCTTCTTAAACATGGAAAGTTGAAATTAGCACTATGAGCAAGGATCTAGACTTTAGCCCCCAGGGCTATGAAATTAAACAAGAGTTAGGACAAAATCACGCTGGGGGTAGAGTCACCTACCTGGCGACACAACTGGAGACTCAGCAACCGGTTGTGATTAAGCAGTTGCAGTTTTCCCAATTAGGTACTAGCTGGGCAGAATACGACACTTATGAACGAGAAATTAAACTCCTGCAGCAGCTAAATCATCCTAGCATTCCTCGCTATATCGATTCTTTTGACACTCCCACTGGATTTTGCTTAGTCCAAGAATATAAACCAGCACCTTCCCTCGCGGAAGATTACCACTGGACACCAGAAGAAGTTAAGCAAATTGCGATCGCGGTCTTGGAAGTCTTGGTTTACTTGCAACGGCGGCAACCTCCTGTGATTCATCGAGATATTAAACCAGAAAATATTTTGGTTGATAGACAGGGCAACTTGAAGGTGTATCTAGTAGATTTCGGTTTTGCCCGGATAGCAGGTGGGGATGTGACCCTCAGTAGCGTTGTTAAAGGTAGTGTAGGGTTTATGCCACCAGAGCAGATGTTTAATCGGCAATTGACCAAAGCATCTGATCTGTATAGCTTAGGAATAACCCTGATTTGCTTGCTGACAGGGACAAAATCTAGCGATATCAACACCTTAGTTGATGAGAATTATCGGATTAATTTTAAACCACTGTTGCCCAAGCTAAATCCCCAGTTTATTCATTGGCTCCACAAAATGGTGGCACCTAACCTCAAACATCGCTATCCCGATGCAGCAACTGCCCTCAAAGCCCTGAAGCCGATTGATGTGGTGAATGATGTCACTCCTCTAAAAACACTGTTGCAGGCTATACAACCAACAAAAGCAGTAGTAAAACTTGCCACCCTCAGTCTTGTGGCTGCTTCTTCATCGGCTATAACCTATGCCTGGATCACCAGTCCAGCCAGACAGTTGCTAACCAGTGGAGAATGCCAAGGCTGCAATCTCCCAAATATCAACCTACAGGATAAGAACCTCAATAAAGCTAAGCTGCAGGGGGCTAATCTGAGTGGTGCCGACCTAGAGGGGACTAACCTGTGGAAAGCTAACCTCAAGGGGGCTAACCTGTCGGGAGCTAACCTCGAGGGGGCTAACCTAAACGGTGCTCTCTTGCATGGTGCTAACCTGGGCGGAGCTAACCTCAAGGGCGCTAACTTAGACATCAAGAGGGCTAAGCGCTGGCGTATTAACCTCAAGGGCGCAACTATGCCTGATGGCTCTGTACATAAGTAAGCTGTTATGCATGAAAAATGCCGGAAGCATTCAGCGGTCAGCCGTCAGCCGTCAGCTTAAAAGAAACCTTAGCACCTCAATTAGGGTGCCCATAGCCCATAGCCCATAGCCCATAAGCTGATAACTGATAACTGATAACTGATAACTGATAACTGATAACTGATAGCTGATAGCTGATAGCTGATAACTGATAGCTGATAGCACCTCAAGAAGCGTGGGCGTAGCGCATTAGCTGATAGCTTACAAAATGCCTAACAGCAAGGCAGAAGGCAAAAGGCAGAAGGCAGAAGGGACAAGAGTTTCAGCTTTTTTTCCTGATCTAAGCAAAGGTCGTTTCAATGGGCGATAGCTTAGTCCGATCCTGTCTGGTTGAATACTTATCATTCTGGGTTTTTCGTCAATTGAAAATCGATAATTGAAAATTAACAATTAACAATTAATAATTAACAATTAACGATTGATTAACCGTAAGCATTCAGCCGTCAGCCGTTAGCCGTTGGCCGTTAGCCGTTGGCCACGCAACTTGAGGTCCCAAAAGCCAACGTAACTCAGCATTATTCCAATGCTTACCTGTTGTCTTGATGCAGTCGCTCATGGGGGAAACCCCCTGTTCCCTTGCTGCATCGCTTATTCAAAAGCTGAACGCCCACGGGTGGGCGTAGCGCTAATCGCTGTTCGCTGATAGCTGAATACTTACAGAAAAGCGAAGGTGAAAGCCCCTGTCTTTTAAGCAGGGGATGAAACCGAGCGAGCCGTTCAGGCGCTTTCACATTTATGTGTCCTGTTTATGGTAAAATGGCTAATGCAAGGGAGGTGATAAAAGTGTACGGCTGTCAGCAGGTTTTATTAAGTCCAGATCTAGACTTGTCGGCAATTCTCAACTTTTTATGTATACAATCCCATAGATTGACAAATATGGGCATCTACTTTGCTCGTCAAATCTACTTTAAAGCCAATCGCTACATCAGCAAGTTTGAGCTAGAAAAAGAATACAAGCAAAATCGTCACTATCAGGCACTTCACTCCCAAGCAGCACAACAAATACTGCGTTCGGTTTACGAGTCCTTTAAATCCTACAAAGAATTGATTAAAGCATACCAAAAGGGGAAGATTGAGCATAGACCAAGACTGCCCAAGTATAGAAAAAAAGGAGGTTTGGCATTGGTCAGTTATCCCAAGCAAGCCTTAAGATTAATAGATGGAAACATAAGAATACCATTGGGCAGACAAGTAAAATGCTGGTTTGGCATTGATAGTTTTAGATTGCCTATTCCTAGCACTATTGAATTTGATGACATTAGAGAATTAAGAATACTGCCAAGAAATAGATGTTTCTATGTTGAGTTTGTTTATAAAAAAGAAATAGAAAAGCCAAGTGGTGAACCCGATAATGTACTTGGTATTGATCCGGGATTGGATAACTGGCTAACCTGTGTTTCTAATGTAGGGACGAGCTTTATTATTGATGGAAAGCACATCAAATCGATGAATCGTTGGTATAACAAACAGATATCAACAATCAAACAAGGCAAAGCACAAGGGTTTTGGTCTAATAAATTAGCTACGATCACCGAAAAACGTAATCGTCAGATGCGCGATGGAATTAACAAAGCCGCAAGACTAGTTATCAATCATTGCTTAGAAAATCAAATCGGTCGGGTCGTTGTTGGTTGGAATAAAGGAAACAAAAACTTGATAGAGTTAGGAAAAAAAACTAACTCCGAGTTTGTGCCAATACCTACAGCTAGACTGAAAGAGAGAATAGCCGGGCTTTGTGAACAGTATGGAATCGAGTTCATAGAAACAGAAGAAAGCTATACCAGTAAAGCATCGTTCTTAGATGGTGACTATCTGCCAAAATATGGTGAAAAACCCAAAGATTGGAAACCGTCAGGGAGAAGAACGAAGCGCGGTTTATACCGAACTGCAATGAATTGGTATGTCAATGCGGATTGTAATGGTGCTGCCAATATAATACGCAAAGTAACCAGAACGCTAGGTATGAGCCTAGACGGACTGGCTAGGGGCGTTTTGACTTCCACAGGGTTTTTCTGTGGTCAGTTAATAAGAAAACAGCGTGGAGTGACGTGGATTAATCCCGTCACGAAACATCCTTATTAGAATCCCCCGTCATTTATGCGGGGGAGTAGTCAAGATTAACCTAAATACCAAGTGATTAACCTGATTCGAGATGACTAGTTAAATTGAAAGATGTTACCAGAACGAGCACGAGAGTATTTAACTGTTGCTATCTGGTTAGAGGAGCGATCGCGTACTGTGATCAATCCTGATTTATTGCTCAACTGCATAGAGGATTGAGTTAAACGGGTGATGGGGAAGCGCTTAACTTCTAAGGGCTGAAGAATCCCACTCAGGAGTTGGGGACGACCTAGTTTATCTGCCATCTCCCAGCCAGTGAGGTCAATGGCTTCACTGGTCACATTCTTCAACTCAACCCACTCCCTTCCCCCTTCATCGGAGCCTTCAGGATTAGGTAATGCCGCTACGACTACCACAGGACCATCATTCTTGATGATACCCTCTACTCGCACAACTTTTGTACCATCCTCTTCTTTTGTGCCATCCTTGCTCAGGAAGATGGGAAAGAAGGAACGAATAAACTCGCCACGGCTACCATTGGGATTGGTACTGCGGTAGAGGACTAAATCGTAAGTGGCATCATTGATAGTAATTCGAGCCTTGTCACGAATTTTGCCGTAGACACTTTCATAATAGGCAACGGTTGCGAGCGCGATTTCACATTCAGGGCTTGGTCCAACAAAAAATCCCCCTTTCTCCTTGAACAATTTAGCAATAACATTGCCTCGAATATCAGTCACATTTTGGGTCATTTGTAACGTGACAACGTTGGGATTATTCGGTCCTTGATTACCTCGTAAGTCATACTTGTAGCCGAGAAAATTAACTCTATGATTTTGTTCATCAAGGTAGAATTTTACCCATGAGTGATAACCAGAAATGCTGCCAAGGGTTTCTCGTTGATCTCCAGAGCGGATATTGTATTTTCCTTCCCCAACAAATACATGCTCAAAGCCAGAAGCAAAGTGAGTTGATTTGCCCCTGAAGTAATTGGTGTAGAGTTCAAACCAGATGCGCTGTAGCTTGAGTCTAAATTGCTGCTCCGAAAGAGTTTCACCTAACTCTTCGTTAATATAGTTTCGGGCAAGCTGTATCGGTTTTGTAGACATAATCAGAGAAATAAAATCTAACTGCTCATGTTCTTCTTCTTCAGGAGTAACTTCTGGGTCAACAGAGCGGATAGCGTAGTTATCTAAAAGTTTAATGAAACTAGCATAGGTGCGGGTTTCATCGAATAATTTGTCTTCATTGACTTTATAGAATAAGGGTCGGGTGGCTAAGTCGATTTCCCGTTGACCACTAGCTTTGACCTGCTCATCTAATAGAATGTCAGCAGTTTCGTCTTCCCATTCTCCGGAGCTAGTGCGAGTGCTAACCGAGAATTGGTTTTCGTCACTTTCCCAAATTTGTTTATAAATATTGGTTTCGCTCATTTCTCTATTTTATAAGTCCAATAATGTAAAGGTTGTTGAGGATATCTATGCCAAGTTGAATGATATACGGTCAACGGTCAACGGTCAATAAATTTATTCTAGGCTAAGGATTTTCAGGAAACAGCACCCTTGAGGGTACTTTTTTATTGCTCCTGAACCAGGGTATAATCTCAAATTTGATTTGTAGTTATACTCAAATCTTGCACCATTCTCAATAAGCTTGGTTCATGTAGGGTGGGCAGTGCACCAGACAGATAATGAAGCTTGCAAAGGGCTTTGGTAGGCACTGCCCACCCTACGATTAATGACTGAAGCAGGGGGTAGTTTCAAATCTGATTTGTAGTTATACCAATTCTGTAAATTATGGCTACACATCAATTTCGTCTCCCCATTTACCCCATCTCCCCGCGCCCGATACTCCTTAAGATGGCGACAATGCAATAGTTTTACAGCACCTACACCACCTATTAAACTCGCTTAACCCACTACACCCACTGCCACTACTTCGTGGCGACAATGCAATAGTTTTATAACACCCACTAAACCCATTGCTACTATTTCATTTACTAATCCTATTGCTACCACTCCACCCATCCGACCCCCGATACTCCTTAAAATTGCAACAATGTCTTGATGCAAAGCGCGAGTGGGGGAAACCACGCCAGTTGCTGGGGGAACGGCAGTCGCTCATGGGGGAAACCCCCAAGACCGCGCTGCCTCCCCAAGACCGCACTGGCTCCCCAAGACCGCGCTGCATCGCTGCAATAGTTTTAAAGCGCCCACAGCACCTATTTAGCTCACTTAACCTACTCCACCCACTCCAGCTATTCCATGACGATAATGCAATAGTTTTTCTAACCCCTTGCATTTTCTTTAAAATCTGGTTATACTAATAGTATCGTAAAAGCAATGGTTTTGCCGCCATGATGATTTCTACCGCACAAGCCGCTGATTTACTGGGTGTTTCCGCCACTCGCGTCCGTTACCTTCTGGGCAAGGGCAGAGTCAAAGGAGCGTATAAGGTCGGTAGAACTTGGGTGATTCCTTTGTTTGATGGCATGCCAGTGGTCACCCCTGGCACTCGTGGACCAAAGCGGAATTGGTCAAAGCGTACAAATTACACGAAGGCTGTAATCCACGTTAATCAGAAAGTCATTCGCCAAAATCACAACACCGGGGAACGCAATCCAGTGATTACGGTAAAACGAGGATCTAAAAACATTTACGGTCATACTGTCGAAGTCAATGGACCTTGCCGGGTGATGTATCGCCCTGATAATCCGCTACATTGTGGCGCAAGGGTCTGGATTGAGACTATCTCGGATTTTAAAGTTATCTGAGCCAGGACTATCACGGGGTAACAAGCAGCTTGAAAGCATGAAGCAGCAAGCTTTAAATCACATTGACATATCCTTTTCACGAAAAGGACAGGTATAGCATTTTTGCTGATATCTAAACCTAAGAGGTATTTTTTTATCCAATAAAACTCCGTATATCTTTCCCCTCTTGCCTTTTGCCTCTTGCCTTTTGCCTCTTGCCTTTTGCCTCTTGCCTTTTGCCTTTTTATCGAATACGTGTGTTGACAACCCAGATACAAACGCGCTTATGCGATTGACCTTGGCCTTTTGGCCTTTTGGCCACGCTACGCGAACGGCCACGCTACGCGAATGGTCACGCTACGCGATCGCTTAAGAACGATAAACCCTCACCCGCTTATCAGGCTTTTGCTTTCTGACCCATGCTAAAAACTTCTGCATCTGAGGATCATTTTTTAATGCTTCACAGGTATTCAATTCCAGAGCTAAACGAGCATTTGGGAATAACGCATGTATTTGTCGGTGACAAGCAGGACAAATATTAATGATTGGACCAGGTTTCATCTTTTTTCGCTTAGTGTTTTGTCGCGGTATTAGGTGATGAACTGTCAATCTCTCTACATCTCTTCCGCAAAGTTCACAAGTCATTGATAATGATAGAAATTATTATTTATTTAGGGACAAATTATTAGGGAGTAGGGAGTAAGGAGTAGGGAGTAGGGAGTAGGGAACTTCGAAGTTGGAAAAAATCCTGTAGACTTCATTACTACGATAACCGTAAAATCCTAAGTGTTGAACATCTCAACTAAACATGCTATATCATGAAAAATTGGTCAATAATTTCCTATATAGTTATCGGTATACTTATCGGTGCTTTTTTAGGTATTATACTACAAAAGTCTGCTCAAGTAGACCAGTTGTTCAGACGCTACGGTATCCTCAGCACTTCCACCACTAAGCATGATCAAAGCAAACCAGTTCCTGCCAATTTTCAAGGCAAGATGTCCCTGTTTATTTTGGCAGGACAGTCGAATATGTCAGGAAGTGGTAAGGTAACACCAGCCAGTGCTGTTACTCACCCGAGAGTTTTTGTTTTTGGAAACGATTACCGCTGGCATCTAGGCCAAGAACCGATTGATTCACCAACTGGACAAGTTGATCACGTCTCGGAAGATAAGTTAGCTGGAGTCAGTCCAGGGATAGCATTTGCTACTGAATTGCTCAAATACGATCCTGAGCTGATTATTGGTTTAATTCCCTGTGCTAAATGGGGTTCTAGTATTCAAGAGTGGCAAAAAAATCTCAGTGAAGATACGTTGTATGGCTCTTGCTTAAAGCGAGCCTATGCAGCTTCACCAATGGGAGAAATTAAAGGTTTACTATTCTTTCAGGGAGAAAGTGATGCCCTTAATCCTCAAGCCTACCCAAGTCGAAGATTCTTCCCTAATCAGTGGGCTGATAAATTTGTTAGGTTAGTAAAAGATTTCCGTCAAGACTTAGGTAAACCTGAGTTACCAGTAGTTTTTGCTCAAATTGGTACCACTACTGATCCAGAAAAGCTCCCGAACTGGGAAACCGTGAAAGCGCAACAGGAAACAGTCCAGTTACCAGCTACTGGGATGATTACTACAGATGACTTGGGTTTGCAAGACCATGTTCACTTGACAACGGAAAGTTATTTGATTGTTGGAAAACGATTTGCTAAAACATTTTGGACTCAAAGATAATAGTCAAAGATTATAGGGTGCATCAAGACAGGGAAAACTAGAGGAAACGTCGCCATTGATTCTGGTCAAGCTTGATGAACATCTTATCTAAAACAGTTCTTGATGCAATAGCGAGTGGGGGAAACCCCCAAGACCGCGCTGCATCGCTTCCAGCGCTTTTAGTTCCAGGGTTTTTTTTAATTGGAAGCATCGCCATCATTCCAGCAATTCCCACAGTGGTGATATCAACACCAGCGGCTAAAACTATTGCCCAACAGGTTACTGTGCGGATTGATGGTCCAAAACAGGGTGGCAGTGGGATAATTGTTGAACGCCAAGGAAATATATATTATATCCTGACTAGTGCTCATGTGCTACAAAAAGCTGGCATCTACAGGATTCAAACCCCTGATGGTAATCGTTATCCTGTAGACTCCCGCTACATCAGACGGATGCCAGGGGTAGATTTAGCGATCTTACCTTTCATTAGCACCTCTAACTACCCAGTGGCTAGGTTAGGGCATTCCCAACAAATCAGTGCAGGTCAAAGGGTTTATGTTGCTGGATGGCCCCGTTCTGGAGGTGCTTCTCAACAACGGCGGTTTGTTAATACTGAAGGATTGCTCACCGATGCTAGTTCTAAACTTCCTAGGGGATATGCTCTGAGTTATACCAATTTGGTGAGAATTGGGATGAGTGGTGGACCGGTATTAGACCATCAGGGGCGGGTAATTGGCATTAATGGTATGGTCAGATTAGTGGGCGATTCTGACACAATTGTGGCATCTGGCATTGACATTGACACCTATTTAACCTGGCGCTCTCAGCTGAAACTGCCAACTCCTGTACATACTCCTCAAGTCGGTGTCTCTCCTACAGCTGCGTCTGCCAAGACCGGAACAGTTTTCTACAAGTTGGCCAATACCCTTAAAGTAGGGACTGGCTCAGTGAGTTCTGTGGCGATTGGCACCGTTGCTCAAGGGAGATCAGTACAGGGATTGATGGCCGCTAGTGGTCATAGTGATGGCACTATCTCCCTGTGGAATCTGTCAACTGGTCAATTAATTCGTACCTGGCGAGGTCACGGTGGCGCAGTGAATACTGTGGTGATTAGTCCGGATGGTCAAACCTTAGTCAGTGGCGGTGATGACCGTATGATCAAGATCTGGAATCTTAACACGGGTAAACCCTTAGTTACCCTGACTGGACATCAAGATACAGTGGCGACTTTAGCCTTTAGTGCCGATAGCAAAACCTTAGTTAGTGGTAGCTGGGACAACACTATTAAGATTTGGCAGCTGCCTAAAGGTAAACTCTTGCATACCCTTAACGGACATTTAGGTTCAGTGAATTCTGTTGAAATCTCTCCTGATGGCAAAACCTTAGTCAGTGGTTCTCAAGATACAACTATTCGGCTGTGGAATTTAGCTACAGGTAAGTTAGTGCGTATCTTCAAGGGACATTCTCGATCGGTATCGTCTGTAGCGATTAGTCTGGATGGGAAAACCTTAGCCAGTGGTGGAGGGGACGGCACGATTCGCTTGTGGAATGTTAACACTGGTAAACTGACTAGAACCTTGACGGGTCACACAGATGGGGTGTGGTCAGTAACCATGACTAGAGATGGAAGCACCCTGATTAGCGGTAGTTGGGATAAGACCATTAAGTTGTGGGATATGAGGAGCGCTCAGTTGAAAAGCACCTTAAATGGTCATTCGGGCTATGTTGTGGCTGTTGCTTTGAGCCAGGATGGTCAAACCCTAGTTAGTGGTGGTTGGGATCAGCAGATTAGAATTTGGAGAAAGCAAATCTCTAATTAACTTGAATTAACTTGAGTTCAAGATAAGCGATTCGGCAAAGCCGACGCTTCGCGAACGCACTCATAAGCTAAAACGCATTTAAAATTGGCTTTAGCAAGGCAAAAGGCAAAAGGCAAAAGGCAAAAGGCAAAAGGCAAAAGGCAAAAGGCAAAAGGCAAAAGGCAAAAGGATAAGCAAAGTCGCTCAAACGTTGCTGAGAATTGCTATAAGAAATTGCTATAATAGATTTAGGTCTTGTCTACACCATCAACCGCTCAAATAATCCCAGGCTTTAATAAATGCAACAATTTGGCTCACTGGAGGCAGGGTTGATACTGGTCTTGATGGTGTTGTAGTGTCTTCAGATTGCTCGCTCCAGCTTGATTGATTCATCAGATACTTCCCAAAATCTTGATTAGAATAAATACTTAATGAGTAGTCTCTAGAGTTAGTAATAATTGTCTTAGTCGGAGCCATAAAAAAGTTAGCCGATGATTTTATTTCTGGTGCTAACTTAAGGGTTTTAATTGGTTTAAGCAGCTCAATAGCTTGGCCAATATTTGTAAGTAATTTATTTATTTGCTTTTTGTCTTGATTACTTAAAGTGTATATTGATCGTGAGGGTAGGCTATTTAATAAGGTCACAATATTGCGATGAGTTTGACCTCCATCTTTGAAGGGGACAATTGCCAAGTAAGCGATAATGAATAAGTCAGCGTTGTTGCTTGTAAAGGTAATGGTTGTTCTGCGGACACTCACCTCAATGCTGGGTGGTTGATTGAGCACTTCAGAAACATTGGCTATCTGATTATAAATCGAGGCTAAAGCCAAATTCGCTTTGAGGTCTAACGGGGTATCAACGATAATCTTTACCGTTGGCAGGGTCTCGTTGAAAAAGGTTTTGGCAGCTTCGGAAGACAAACGGATAATTTGACTTTGATCGCCATCAGGACTCAAGTCAACCCATTCACAGATCAGTCCTTCAGTTTTAAGACCAAACCGGGAAACGGCATATAGTTTTGCCCCAGTCAGGGTAGCACCAGTCAAATCTGCTCCAATCCAATTGGCTTTAATCAGCCTTGTCTTACTAAGATCAGCGTGTACTAAACTGGTATTAACTAAATTGGCATTGCTCAAATCAGCCCCAACTAACGTAGCTCCACTTAATTTAGCATTGCTCAGATCAGCCCAACTGAGGTTTGCTCCACTTAAATCAGCCCAGCGTAGATTTGCCCCACTGAGATCGGCTCCCCTAAAATTGGCACAGGTGAGATTTCCTTGTCTGATTTCAACCCCTTTAAGATTGCTACCGCTGAAATCGGCTTTGTACAGATTTGTTCCATTTAAGTGGGCTCCCTTCAAATTTGCTTGACTAAGGGTTGCCCCGGCTAAATTGGCTTCATTGAAGGTAGCGCGGCTGAGATTAGCTTGTCTGAGGGTGGCTTCTCGTAAATCAGCACCAGAGAGGTTTGCTGCGGTTAGATTTGCTCCACTTAGGGAACCACGAACCATCTCAGCACGAATCAGTGATGCCTGAATCAGTTGGGCACCTCTTAAATCAGCCCGAATCAAATTTGCTACATTGAGCTGTGCTTGTGTTAACTTGGCTTTAGAGAGATTGGCACCACTGAGTCTAGCAACGTTTAAGTTGGCTCTGCTGAGGTTTGTGCCGCTCAAGTTAGCACCACTTAAGTTAGTTACCCTCAGGTTAGCTTCACTCAAGTCGGCACCACTAAGAGTAGCGCTGCTTAGGTTAAGTTCAGTAAGATCCGCAGCTGTAAAATCTCTTACCCCTGCTGCATATTGTTGGATAATTTCCCTGACATTCATTACAATCTAACAAAAATTAATATTTATCATGGCATAGGCTGAATCCGGGTGAGAGACAATGAAAATTGGTATTGTAGGACTGGGATTGATGGGTGGGTCCCTGGGATTGGACTTGAGAGCACAAGGTCACCAGGTCTTGGGAGTCTCTCGTCAACCAAAAACCTGTCAATTCGCACTTGATCACGGCATTGTTGATAATGCCAGTATTGAATTAAGTATCCTAGCCACAGCAGAGGTTGTGTTTATCTGCACCCCAATAGCCGCGATCGCCTCTACTGTCAAGCATTTAGTTAACTATCTTAACAAGGATACCGTAATCACTGATATTGGTTCGGTCAAAATGCCAGTGGTTAGAGACATTGCTCCCCTGTGGGAAAATTTTGTAGGTGGTCATCCGATGTCAGGAAGGGAATACAGTGGTGTGGAAGCTGCGGTGTCGAATCTATTTGTAGGAAACCCTTACGTACTGACGCCGATTGAGACAACACCACCACCAGCACTTCAGAAGGTGGAGGAAATTGTGCGATCGCTTAAGTCATTGATTTACATCACAAGTCCAGAAAACCATGACCAAGCGGTAGCATGGATTTCTCATCTACCGGCGATGGTGAGTGGGAGTTTGATTAATGCTTGTATGCAGGAGACTGACCCAGTGGTTTTGAGGTTAGCCCAACAGTTAGCTAGTTCTGGTTTTCGTGATACTAGCCGTGTCGGAGGTGGTAATCCAGAACTGCGAGTAATGATGGCTCGTTACAATCAGGAGTCGATAATGCGTACGCTTTTAGGCTATCGCGATCGCCTTGACCAGATAATTGAGGTGATTGAACAAGAAGATTGGTCGAGTCTGGAACAAATCTTTGAAACGACTCACGTAGCGCGGAAAAAATTTGTTTCGTGAGTTTGTTGAGTTTGTTATTGAGCTAATTAGTAAGCCACCACAGAAGATCCCACCAAGCAGTGTTTATTTTAAGCTGACCGCTGAACGCTGACCGCTGAACGCGCACGCGTGCGCGTAGCGCATATGCTTACCTACTTACAGTTTTTCAAATGTAAGCAGGGACACAAAATTAATTACAAATTTTCAAAAACTGAAACTCTTTTAATTCAAGGGTTACAGAGAATTCTACTAGGTAATTAATTCGGCGCGCGGTACTTACTATGATACAGTAAGAAATTACTCTCTAATCACCTGATACTGCGTTTCTAAAAAAAATAAAGTTTTGTAAAAAAATTTTTTTCCTGTAGAATGACTTGGTATATACTGTAAAGTTGGATATCCTAAATTGGATGTATGGACAAAAAGATAATGCAGTCCAGTAACTTTATGAAGTTAGCCCTAGCGGCTACGTTTACGAGCGAACCCATAGAAGAATCTCTATATTTTTGGAGTAAAAAATTAGATTGGCGACTACAAATTCAGTTTGCTCCATACAACCAAGTTTTCCAAGAACTGCTGAACCCAAGTAGTCTCTTAAGCACCAACCAAGACGGAATCAATATCATTCTGCTCAGGTTAGAGGATTGGCAAAATAATCAAAATACATTGATAGCGACCGTAGAAGGCTCAGAAAAAGAAGCAATACTTGATTCATTCCCTTGCCATAGACTTCCAAATAACATAGAAATTGCTCACTTAAATCGCTACGAAACTGAGTATCTATATCAAGAAATTTTTATTGACAAAGCCTATTTAAAACATGGCATTAACCTAAATGATGATGCTTGTGTGATTGACATCGGGGCGAACATCGGATTGTTTACCTTATTTGTCCAACATCACTGTTACCAAGCCAAGATTTATAGCTTTGAACCGGCCATTCATGCCTTTGAAAGATTACAAGCGAACGCAAAATTATATTGTAAAGACGCAACGGTTTTCAACTGTGGATTAGGCAATCAAAATCAAGAAGAAACCTTCACATTTTATCCTAATTCGTCGGTATTTTCCAGTTTTGACGCCGATACAAAGCAAGATGAAAAAGCCCTGAGGGCAATTATTCTAAATATGTTGCGGCGATACAATTCTCTAGACGAAGTAGCACTTAATCAAGTCGCCGATGAATTTCTCGCGGGAAGACTGGAACAGCAAACCTATAAGGCTCAGTTACGCACCCTTTCTAGTATTATTGATGACTATAATATTGAGCAAATTGATTTACTCAAACTGGATGCTGAAAAAAGTGAATTAAGCATTCTCGAAGGCATTGAAGCACAACACTGGTCGAGAATTCAACAAATTGTGATGGAAGTACACGACCAAGGCGGAAATACCCTCGGTTGTGTGACTCAATTGCTGAAGGATAAAGGGTTTGAATTTGTTGTTGAAGAAGAAACCTTGCTAGAAGGGTCTGGCTTATACAATATTTATGCGACTCGTCCAGGTCAGCAATCTTCCCCACCAAGGACATTGAGCAAAAATGAAACTCAGATGGAACAGAACGTCCGGGAACTGGGAGAAGCCCTGAAAACCGCCGTTGAACGTTCCACAACTCCCCACTTGGTTTGTCTGTGTCCAACCCCTAACCGCAACGATGCGGAACTTTCCTTCTATCGGAGACTCGAACAACAATTAATCTCAGAATTAAAAGGAATTAGCAGCTTACATTGGTTGACCGCTTCAGAATTAGCCAAAACCTATCCAGTTGCCGATTATGCAGCACCTGATGGCAACGGTCATATCCCTTATACCCGGACTTTTTTTGCCGCCCTGGGTACAGGAATTGTCCGCAAGCTACAGGCGATTATTAGTAATCCCTACAAGGTGATTGTTCTCGACTGTGATCATACCCTGTGGAAAGGGGTTTGTGGAGAAGATGGGGCGACAGGGGTAGAAATTGATCAATCTCGTCAGGCATTGCAGTCATTCATTGTTAGCCAGCAGCAAGCCGGAAAACTGATCTGTCTTTGTAGCAAAAATAATGAAGAAGATGTCTTCGCAGTTTTCAATCATCATGATCAGATGCCGCTGCAACGCCATCACCTCGTTTCTTGGCGGATTAACTGGCAAGCCAAATCCCAAAACCTCAAAGCCTTAGCTGCCGAACTCAATTTAGGTCTTGATAGCTTTATCTTTATTGACGATAACCCCGTGGAATGTATGGAGGTCAGGGCAAACTGTCCGCAAGTCTTGACGTTGCAACTGCCTCCAGAAGATGATCACATTCCTTCATTCTTGCAGCATATTTGGGCGTTTGACCAACTGCAAGTGACTCAAGCCGATCAGCAACGGACTAAATTGTATCAACAAAATGTTCAACGGCAGCGTTTTCAGGAAAAATCCCTAACTTTTAAGGATTTCTTAGCTGGACTCCAGTTAGACGTTGACATTTCTCCCATGAAACCCCAGCAACTCCCAAGGGTTGCACAACTAACTCAACGCACAAATCAATTTAATTTAACCACAATCCGACGTTCAGAAGCAGAGATTCAACAATTATGTAACGCCAAGGGTTTAGAAGCTAGGGTGGTACAGGTTAAAGACCGCTTTGGGGATTATGGTCTGGTAGGGCTACTGCTGTTTGAAACCCAGTCAGATGCGATCGCATCTGATAGTTTTTTACTCAGTTGTCGAGTGCTCGGTCGTGGTGTCGAACATCAAATGTTAGCCCAATTGGGTAAAATTGCCCAACAACGGGGATTAAATTGGGTGGAAGTGAATTATCAACTCACTGCCAAAAATCAACCAGCCCTAGATTTTTTGGAGAGTGTGGCGGCATCATTTAAGCAGGAAAAGGCTGGAAAAATACGGTTTAAATTGCCGACTGCAGTAGCAACAACTATCACCTTTAATTCCCATCAGATTCCGTCGAAGCCCGTAGCAACAGAATCGATTAAAACTACTAATCACAACCCTCAAAATATAGTCCCCAATATTACCTTTGAAGAAATTGCTAATACCCTGTACAATCCCGAACAGATTATCAAGCAAATTCAAGCTAATTTTTCTCGTCCCCGTCCACAGATTGAGACTCCATTTATTGCGCCCAGTACTGCCTTAGAACAATGGTTATCTAAACTATTTGCTGAAGTGCTAAACATAAACCAGGTGGGAGTTGAAGATAACTTTTTGGAACTGGGTGGAGACTCAATTCGCGGTGCAATTTTAATCAATCAGCTCCAGAATAAACTGAATGAAATTATTCAGTTTGTGGTTTTGCTTGAGCAGAAAACGGTAGCTAAACTAACTGCTTATCTAGAACAGCATTATCCCCAAGCTCTTACCAAACTATTGGGAGAAAATGCCTCTGTCAAGACGGCAATTAAACCTGTGCTTAGGCAAAAAATCAATGGTGAGCATATTGCTGATTTCCAGAATCGGGTTAGGGCTAAACTGCAACGGGGGAAAAATTATCCCACAGGCCACACTGAAAAAAACCCTCAAGCGATTTTTATTCTGTCTCCCTATCGCAGTGGTTCAACCCTATTGCGGGTCATCTTAGGGGGACATCCCCAGTTATTTGCACCGCCCGAATTAGAACTATTAGCCTTCGATACCCTACAGCAAAGAAAAGCTGCTTTTTCAGAACGGTATCGTTTTTGGCTTGAAGGCACAGTTAGGGCGTTAATGCAAATTAAAGGGTGTGGGGCTTCTGAAGCCATGGGAATAATGGAAAACTTAGAAGCTTCGGGAACAACCACCCAACAGTTCTATCATCTATTGCAAAATAAAATATTGCAAAATCAAAGTGATGGTATTCTGGTTGACAAAACCCCCTCCTATGCCCTAGATATCGAAACATTAGAACGGGCAGAACGAGATTTTGAAAATCCCCTTTACATTCACTTGCAACGTCACCCTTATGGTGTGATTCGCTCTTGCGAAGAGATTAAACTAGAACAGGTATTTTTTGTTGAAGACCATCCTTTCTCTGGGCGAGAACTAGCCGAAGTTGTTTGGCAGCTTGCTCATCAAAATATTCTAGCCTTCTTACAGCAAATTACCCCAGCGCGTCAGTACCAGATTAAATTTGAAGATTTGGTTCGTCAACCCCAAAGTAGTGTAGAAAACCTCTGTCAATTCTTGGGTTTAGAATTCCATCCAGAAATGCTAGAACTCTACACAGACAAACAACAACGCATGACCGATGGAGTTACTGATGCCTCTCGGATGGTAGGAGATGTTAAATTTCACCAACACCAAGGAATTAATCCTGAAGTTGCCGAAAGTTGGCAGCAAGACTATGTTTTTGACTTCCTCGGGGAACAAACCTGGCAACTGGCAAATTCCCTAGGATACAGCAGTCCGACTAAGGCTATTCCCTTATTACAAGAAATACAAGGACAGACATCCTTTCCTCTATCCTTCCCTCAGCAACGGTTGTGGTTTTTGGTTCAACTAGAACCAAACAGTCCGTTTTACAATATGTTTGAAGCCGTCACTCTTGAAGGTCAGTTGAATGTGACGGTCTTAGAACGAAGTCTCAATGAAATTATTCGCCGCCACGAAGTGCTGCGAACGACCTTCACAACCGTTAATGGTGTACCTCGGCAGGTGATCGCACCAAAGTTAACGCTGAAGCTGTCAGTGATAGACTTGCAGAATGTTACCGAACAGTCGGCCATAGTCGAACAGAAAGTCCGGGAAGAGCAACTCCAAGCCTTTGACTTAGAACAAAGTCCGTTGCTGCGGGCAACTTTGCTAAAGTTAGGCTCACAATCTCACATCCTGCTGCTGGCAATGCACCACATTATTGCCGATGGTTGGTCTCTAGGTGTGTTGATTGAAGAGTTGTCTAAGCTTTATCCAGCTTTGTTAACAGACTCCCCTTCGACCTTGCCAGAGCTACCAATCCAATATGCGGATTTTACCATTTGGCAGCGGCAATGGTTAAAAGGCGATCGCTTTGAGCAACAACTCAATTACTGGAAACAACAGTTAGCTGATGCACCGCCGTTCTTAGAATTGCCGACAGACAGACCTCGCCCGCCGGTACAAACTTTCCGAGGTCGGAGTATTTCCTTTGAACTCAACTCAGACTTAACAGCAAAACTGAAAACCCTCAGCCAACAGTCGGGGGCGACATTGTTTATGACATTGTTGGCGGCTTTGACAACATTACTCTACCGTTACAGTGGTCAAGAGGATGTTTTGGTGGGAACCCCCATCGCCAACCGAAATCACCAGGAACTTGAACCATTAATTGGTTTCTTTGTCAATACCCTAGTGATGCGCACGCGACTAGAGTCAAATCCCACGTTTACTGAACTGTTGACTCAAGTGCGACAAGTAGCCTTATCTGCTTATGCTAATCAGGACGTGCCGTTTGAGCAATTAGTAGATGAGTTACAAATTGAACGGAGTTTAAGCCATTCGCCCCTGTTTCAGGTGATGTTTGCCCTCCAAAACGCCCCGATGAAGCCGTTGTCAATGCCAGGATTGACCATCGCCCCCTTCCCAGTGGAAAATCTACGAGCCAAATTTGACCTTACCCTGATGCTGTGGGAAGTTGAAACACCCCAGGGCATCTCACTTCAAGGGTTCTGGCAATATAATAGCGACTTGTTTGACAGCGATCGCATTACCCGGATGGTGGGACATTTCCAGACCTTGTTAGGGGGAATTGTCTCTGACCCAGAACAAAGAATTGGTGAGTTACCGTTGTTGACGGGAGCAGAACGGCATCAGTTATTAGTGGAATGGAACGATACAAAGGGTCCCTATCCAGACGACCAATGTATTCACCAGTTATTTGAGGTGCAAGTCGATAAAACCCCTAATGCGATCGCTGTTGTTTACGAAGCCCAAACCCTAACTTACCAAGAATTAAACGAGCGGGCAAATCAATTAGCTCATTATCTCCAAAGCTTGGGAGTCACAACAGAAACTTTAGTCGGGATTTGTATCGAGCGATCGCTGGATATGATAGTGGGACTGCTAGGCATTCTCAAAGCTGGCTGTGCTTACGTTCCCCTAGACCCAGCTTATCCGTCGGAACGCAAGGCGTTCATGTTAGAAGACTCTAATGTTACTGTACTTCTGACGCAGTCAACACTCGTAGATGGGCTACCTAACTCCTTGTTGCAGGTTATCTGCTTAGATCGAGACTGGTCGGTCATTTCACAGCATCCTCAGCAAAACCCCGGCAGTGATGTTAGCTCTAACAACTTGGTCTATATCATCTATACTTCTGGGTCTACAGGAATCCCCAAAGGAGTCGCGATCGAACATCGAGGGTTGCTCAATCTAATCGCTTGGCATCAACGAGCCTTCTCAGTTACATCGGTAGATCGTGCAACCCAACTGGCAGGTCCAGCCTTTGATGCTTCAGCTTGGGAGGTGTGGCCTTATCTGACAGTAGGAGCTAGTCTTTATATTGTTGATGAAGAAACCCGCCTATGGCCAGAGAAGCTTCGAGATTGGTTAGTGGCTAATGCTATTACTATTGCGTTTATCCCAACACCACTGTTGGAAACGATGTTGGGGCTAGATTGGTCTGGTGCTCTAGCACTACGAACAATACTGACGGGAGGGGACAAACTCCACCACTATCCAACACCCTCAATTCCATTTGAGTTGGTGAATAATTATGGTCCTACGGAGAATACAGTTGTCACGACGTCTGGCGTTGTTCCAGTCCGAGAACAAAATAACCATCCTCACATCGGTCGTCCAATTGACAACTGTTGCGTCTATATTTTAGATCGTCATCTCCAACCTTTACCAATTGGGGTTTGGGGCGAGCTGTATGTGGGAGGCTCTAGCTTAGCAAGGGGGTATTGGAATCGTCCCGATCTAACCCTTGAACGCTTCATTCACCATCCTTTGATCCATGCTGGGCGGCTATACAAAACTGGAGACTTAGTTCGTTATTTACCTGAAGGTAATATTGAGTTTGCCAATCGATTTGACACCCAGGTCAAAATTCGCGGCTTCCGCATTGAACTATCAGAAATCGAAGTCGTTATAACTCAACATCCTCTGGTTCGTGATGTGGTGGTGCTGCTAAGAGAGGATCGACCCGGTGTCAAATATTTAGCTGCCTATGTAGTTCCCAAACAAGACTATCCCAAACCAGAGGATTTACAACAGTTTATCAAAGAAAAGCTTCCCAGCTACATGGTGCCAGCTTCCTTCACTATTTTAGAAGCGTTTCCGATTACGCCCAACGGTAAAGTAGATCGTAAAGCCTTACCCTTACCAGCTCTAGAGTCGAATAGTGCTTCTAGCGAACCTAGGACAGCAAATGAAGCGATTTTAGTAAAAATTTGGCAAGATGTATTGGGACTGCGTCAAGTCGGTATTTATGACAATTTCTTTGCTCTAGGTGGAGAGTCGATTATTGCTATGCAGATTATCACCAGGGCAAATCAGGCCGGACTCAAACTTACACCCAAACAACTATTTGGACATCAAACCATTGCCGAACTGGCTGCGATCGCAGTCACCACAACTGTAACTCAAGCCGAACAAGGAGTCGTGACTGGGGCGGTTCCCCTGACGCCCATTCAACATTGGTTCTTTGAACAGGATTCACCGGAACCCCATCACTTCAATCAAGCGGTTTTGTTGGAAGTCCCCGCTGAAATCCAACCCGAATTCTTAAAACAGGCGGTTCAGCAAGTATTCCTCCATCATGATGCCTTGCGGCTACAGTATGTGCAGCAAGATGGAGAATGGCAGCAGCGTCATGGTGATATTGATGCAACGGTACCTTTCCAAGTCGTTGATTTATCGAATCATGCTGCTACCGAACAGCAAAAGGCGATCGCAGACCATGGCAATGCTGAACAACGGGCGATTGATCTGTGTCGAGGCGTGTTAATGCGGGTGATGCTGTTCCCATTGGGAAACCATAACCCTGGACGTTTACTCGTGGTTATTCATCACCTCGCCGTGGATGGTGTTTCTTGGCGAATCTTGCTAGAAGACCTATCGATGGCTTATCAACAGTTAGAACACCGAAAAGCGATCGCACTACCCCCTAAAACAACGTCCTTCAAAGAGTGGGCAATTCGTTTACAAGAATATGCCCAAGATTCACAACTCTATTCTGAGTTGGACTATTGGTTGCGTCCTGCAGCACCCATTGTGTCCTTGCCAGTGGATTATCCAGTCGTTGCTGGTGCAAATACTGTAGCCTCCCGTGCCACCGTGTCTCGTACCTTAACCGTAGAACAAACTCGTGCTTTATTACAGGATGTGCCCTCAGCTTACAATACTCAAATTAATGATGTGCTGTTAACAGCGCTCGTACAGAGTTTTGCTCAGTGGACTGGCAGTTCAGTATTCTGGGTGCATCTGGAGGGGCATGGACGAGAGGATTTGTTTACAAGCACTAACTTATCTCGCACAGTTGGCTGGTTTACAAGTCTGTTTCCGGTCTTATTAAATCTCACCGGAATCGATCATCCTGGAGAGGCTCTCAAGTTCATCAAGGAACAACTGCGACAAATTCCACAGCGGGGTATTGGCTATGGTATTCTACGCTATCTCAGTTGCGATGGAGAGGTGCCCAAAAAATTGCGATCGCTTCGAGTTCCAGAAGTCAGCTTTAACTATCTAGGACAGTTTGACCCCACTCAGTTAGCAGCCGGATGGCAATATACTCAAGAGTATAGCGGTGATCTTCACAGTCCTCTTGGGCAACGTAGCCATCTATTGAATGTTAACGGATTAGTCGCAGAAGGTCGATTAAAGCTGGAATGGAACTATAGCCAAAACATTCATCAAAAAAGAACAATTGAAGATCTCGCCAATGCTTACATGACAGCTTTAGATGGACTAATTACCCACTGCCTATCCCCAGAAGCAGATGGCTATACCCCTTCTGATTTTCCAGAACTGAATATGAATCAAGCCGAATTAGATGAAATTATTTCAGAATTATAATTATAGGAGATATTAGAGTTTATAAGCCAATAAAATATTAGAGTAAAACCTAATATTATCCTGATTTCGACGGAGTTAAAAGCTACATTGACCGAGACTTAAAATAATTACGAAGTTGAGGTATGATTAGAGTGAAACAAACAATAAACGTTTTAATTTACATAAACATCTGAATAGAGAGGAACCTCAGTTGTGTCATCCTTAACACAATCATCAGAATCAGTTGTTGATTTATTTAATCCAAGTCGGCAAAATCAACAACAAGCTGCCAAAATATCTTGCATTTCCTATCAAAGTATGTATAGGTCATGTCGAGTGTTGCGGGAGTTTGTCCTTTACTATTTTCCCTTGTATAATCTCTCCATAAACGATTTCTTTAAGTTTTCGCCCATCCTGAGTTTTATTGAAGCTCTAGTGTACGAAATTGATGAAGAAGTGGAGAGAATTCAAAAAAGCGGTTACAACTCCAATCAAGCTTCCCCTTGGAAAGCTAAGGAAAAAATAATTTTGTCGGTGTTAGATGAACATAATCTGCGGCACTTTAAGGTAGAATACTACTTGAATAAGTTAGGGGAATACTTTGAATTAGAAAGCCAATTATTGATGACGAGTCATGTCACTCATACTTTGATTACCCAGGCCGCTGAGTTACGCTCGTCTGACTATCGCGTCCTCCATTGTACCCTACTGAAAATGTTGGGGTTAAATTACAGCCAAGAAGAGTTAAACGAAGAGTTAAGCTTGATGTGGCCCTTGGAAGTCCTGAATGACATTGAAGACGATTTGATGTCATACAAAGAGGATGTAGAGGCTAAACACTACAACACATACCGCATGTTTGTTAAGGTGTATGGAGAAACAGCACCATACTATTTAAAGCAAGATTTGTACTATTACGAACACCTATTTCATCAGCAACTAGAAAAACTTTCGGACGTGAGGAAATCACGATTTGGAAAAGCGTGGGAAGCTTATCGTCTGGATCATCCCGTTCCAGTTGTACCGGAACCTATTCTTGAAAATTAGAATATATAAGGTCAAGCCAAAGGTCAAGCCAAACGTTTTTTAAATAAGGATTTGCGGATGTGTATTTCTTTGAAAATGGCAAGATAAAAAAACGCAAAAGCTACTTTGTAAGACCTGCTGTGTAATCGTAAAAGACACCAGATGAATCACCAGAATCCCATAGAAGTAAGTCAGCAATTTGTTGAAATTGGACAACAGCTTTATACCCTGGTGACGAAGGGTAGCACCATCGCTCGCCAGTCCCAGCAAGGCTGGTATGAATTTGTTGCCCGTTTGTTGACGGATGGGACAGCCTTTGAGGGGGTGCAGCGCCCGTTAACAGAAGCTGTAGCACTATACAATCAACACCAAAGTCCAAGGGTTACTCTAGAAACCGTTCAATATTATCTAGTGGCTAAAGTGGTTCGCGCAGTTAAACTAGAACCCGAAGCACTGGCAAATCAGTGGTACTTTATTTGTCATGGGACAGAAATCCCCAACCCCGGTGATTTTATAACCGTTCAGATGTTTCAAGAACCTGTGGTTGCAATCCGTCAAGGGGATGGTTCGATCCAAGTGTTTTTGAATGTTTGTCCCCATCGCCAATGTCTGGTGTTTGAAAGAAACGGTTGCATCAAAGGGGGTAAATCAGAGTTGTGTCCCTATCATGGTTGGGCTTTTAGTGAAGATGGGCACTGCACCAATGCACCAGGGGCAAACCGAGGAGAATTCGGGGAAGATTTTGACCTAAAAGATTACAGTTTACGGTCATTTGAAACTCGCATCGATAGCAACCAAGGGGTATTTGCCAGGTTAATCGCAAATGGAGATGGAGACGAACCCATCACAACCATGCCGCCAGCAGATATCCAGGTCAATGGACAAAATATAGGAGTAGCGATCGCAAACCTTTTACAAGATGTCAGTCCAGGCTATACCGAGGGAATCATCCCATGCCTGCCTGAACCTATTCGCCTCTGGATTAAGATTGGCTATCTCGGGGAGCAACTGAAACATGTGGTTGCTGGTATTGCTCAACGGCAGGGTCTGACTCCTGAAGCCGTTTTGTCATCTGTGAACTTAGACTTGAACACAGAACCTGACCGCAATCGCGACCTCTTGCTAGAGTCGGTGATGCGGGAACTCAGACAAGCACTTTTGATGGTAGAAGCTGAAACGATATCCTTGAAGCTAGAAGACATTCTCGAGGAAGTCAAACACACTCAGATTTCAGATTTGTGTTTTGGAGTAGAAGCTGATGGATCCTCGTTATCTTCTTCTGAGGCAACTACAGATGAACCCGAGCAAAATAGAAGAATCGCTTTACCCATTTGGACTTATGGGGATTGGGATCTGTTTGCTTTGGAAATAAAGCATTTAATTGCACCGACTTGGCAATTTGTCTGCCACGTTAACGAAATTCCCCAACCCCATCAATATACTTGGCTTGATATTGTGGGCGAACGGGCTTATGTGATTCGGACCGCCAACGGGGATCTGTTTGCCGGTAAACTGAAGCATATTGATGGGCGACAACAGGGGCCTGACTTTGAGGGCGCTAGAGACTATGGTCTAGACCCCATTGATATTGAGGTATTTTATGGCTTTGTCTTTATCCGGTTGCTGCGACAAGGTCCAAGCCTCAAAGAAATTTGGCATCAACCTGGTTTACTCGACCCCTATAAACTCGAAGAAATGCAACCCATTGGTGGATCGGGTCAGTATGATATTTCCGTGGAAGTGGACTACAAGCTGCTGTGGGAGAACTTCTTAGAAGATTACCACTTCCCGATGATGCACAAAGGATTGACCTTAAGGTTTGGGGTATCGAGTGATTGTGAAGGGATTAATGGCATGATTATCCCCATGCGAGACCCCGCTTCGCCCAAGTTAAACCCAGTTGAACGGAAATATTATGACTGTGCCAAGACCTTAGCACGACATGACTGGGAACGGGAGAAAGAACTCCAGCGGTTCGCCGCAGAACACCAGTTTTTACCAGAAACCTTGTGTTATTCTGCCTTTTGCTCAATGGCCGCCCAAGAAGAAATGCCCATGCCCTTTTCCTTGAGCGTTTTCCCTGAACACGTCCAAACCTTTTCCATCGTGCCTGGGGGACCCCGTGAATCTCGTTTTCATGTTCGCAGTTATGGTCATCGGATGCCACCAAACCCTGCGGAAGCGGACGTGATTAAAGGGGCACAACTGGCAAACATTCAACTCTTAGCAGAATCGTTACAAGAGGATATTCGAGTCAACTACATTACTCAGGATAGTGTATCATCTCAGTTGTTTGAAAAACTGGGGGTTTTCAGTATTGCTGAGTGGGATGTAGCGAAGTTTCAGGAAGCCGTTCAAATGAATATTCCAGTGACTTCTTCACCCCGTAAACCCCCTAAACTTTTGAACTTATGAATATTTCAACATTTTGCACAGGTAACTCAAATTTAGCATCTCTCAAAAGTTCTGGGATGCTACAACCAACTAACCTTTAGCTTTTCTTACTCAAATCATGCTGAAGTTCGCCATTGAATTTAATTATTCTCTACCGACTTCTAAAACGTTAGTTGTCGGGACTTTAGGGCCAGCCGGAACGAGTAGTGAAGAGGCACTTGAATATGTCGTTGAGCAATTGCAATTAGAAGGACTTTCAATTACCACAAAGTTATTTGATAACTTTAGCCAATTAAAAGAGGCTTTGGTGTCAGAAGACGTCAATCTTGCTCTTGTTCCTCATGCTTACCATAACATTAATGACTTTTATATGGAGCCGAGTTTTGAACTGAGCTTCATTTTTATTTATCCAACACCTAGTTATGGATTAGCTAAGAAGCCAATCAACCAATTTGACATAAATAATTGTACGATTTTAACTCATCCAGCTCCCTTACCATTGCTCTCTTATTTATTGCCAGATTATGAGCAGCAAAAATCCATTAAAGTTAAGTTAGTAGATTCCACTAGTGTAGCGGCAAAAGAGGTCAGTGAAGGATTAGCAGAACTGGCAATTACGAATGAAAAAGCGGCTGAAAAATACGGCTTAGAGTTTATCAAAACCTATGGTAAAATTAAAATGAGTTGGTCGATTTTTCAAAAAATATAACTACTTAGTCTTGGATTAATAAAACTATCATGACTAGAAGAAAATAAGTATAACAAATAATTCAAAAAAATTATGTCAGTATTTTTCCCAATCGGTAAACCGATAAAAGTAAAATCATCTGTAGAGTTATTAGCATTTCAATGTCAGGATACCGTTGTGCAACTGGCTGAGATTTGTCCAGGTGCGACCTTCGATTTACACCACCATCAGGAAAGTCAGATGGGTATGGTATTTAATCAAGGTTTGGAAATGAATATAAATGGGGAAAAAGCAATATTGACTCCCTTGCAGGATGTTTATGTGGCGGATGCGAATGTTCCCCATGGTTCGGTTAATACGACCTCAGAAACGGTTCGATGTTTTGATGTCAAGCGTCTAATTCCTGAGGGAAACAAACAGATAGACGATAATGACAACTTTGAGAATAAAATTTTTAAACTTGTATCTACTAAAGATGAAGAAACGGGGTTTGATTGTCAGTGGGGAACCGGTTCGTGGTTTGATATCAAAATTACTCAAATTCCCCCAGATGGAAAACTACCTGTCAACCAATCAGTTCGTGATAAAATGGGGATTATTCTCAATGGTAAACTGGTGATGACTGTCGGAGAAGAAGAGCAAACTTTAGAATACGGAAAAATTTATTACGCACCCACTAAAATTACCTATCGTGGATACAATAAATCTAACCAAGACGTTTGTTTAATTGAAATTGGGATCTAAATTGGAATTTAATTAATGGATTTAGGATTAACTGGAAAAGTTGCTTTAGTAACAGGTGCGAGTGCAGGGATTGGTTATGCTGTCGCTGATAGACTCGCTGGGGAAGGATGCAAGTTAATTATTTGTGGTCGAAATCGCGATCGCCTAAAACAAGCTGAACAAGTTTTCCAAACTGCGGGAATAGAAATGCTTAGCATTTGTGCAGATGTTCAACAACCTAATGATTCTAAAAAGTTAGTGTATTCAGCACTAAGTAAATTTGGAAAAATTGATATATTGGTGAACAATTCAGCCGGGGCTAATTTTGCTAAAAATGAGGTAGAAGAACTGTATGATCAAGATTGGAGGACTGTTTTTGAAGGGAAGTTACTGGGCTATATTAGAATGACAAATTTGGTGTTACCGACCATGAAAACTCAGAAATGGGGGCGAATTATTAATATTGTCGGTACATCCGGAAAAGAGCCTTCTGGTACCCTGATTAAATCAGGAGTTGCTAATGCAGGATTAGTCAACTTTACCAAAGCAGTGGCTAACCAAGTAGCGGGATATAATATTCTCGTGAATTGTGTAAACCCTGGCATCATTGATACACCAAGACATCAAGACTATTTAGAACTATTTTCTAAACTTGGTAATAAAACTGCCGATGAAATTAAAGCAGGAATGGATAATAAAATTCCCTTGGGTCGTAGAGGTGAGGCGATGGAAGTTGGTAGTTTAGTGGCATTTCTAGCTTCAGAATGTGCTAGCTATATCACCGGAATTTCAATAGCAGTTGATGGGGGCTTATCTGTCACTGCTTTTTAATATAAAACTATTTAATATAATAAAATGGTTGTTGCGCAAAATAAAATTAAAGATATTGAAGCAATGTATCCCCTTTCATCAACGCAAAAAGGGATATTATTTCAGACACTGTATCACCCTGAATATCGGTTATATTTCGATCAATTTAAGTTGACAATTCACGGCAATCTGAATCCGAAGGTCTTTGAACAGGCTTGGGTGAGACTTGTAGAACGACACCCAGTTTTGCGAACATTATTTGTTTGGAAAAACCGTAAGCAGCCTGTTCAAGTTGTACGTAAAACAGTCAAGCTAACCTGGAGTTATCATGACTGGCAAACCCTATCTCCTGAAGCCCAAAAAGCCAGGATGGATGCTTTTCTAGACAGTGATCGACAACAAGGGGCTGAACTTGGGAAAGCACCCTTAATGCGATGTGCTCTGATGCAGGTAGCCGAAGAAAAGTACGAATTTGTATGGAGTTTTCATCACATTATTTTAGATGGTTGGAGTTGGCCAACTTTACTGAAGGATGTCTGGGCATTTTATGATTCGATTAAGAACAATTCCCCCTTATTATTAACTCCATCTCGCCCCTATCGGGATTATATTACTTGGTTACAGCAACAAGACCTGTCTGAAGCTGAGACATTTTGGCGAAAAATCCTGGAAGGGTTAACCGCATCAACTCCTTTAGTAGTTGATAATTACAGCAAAGATCAACGGTTACAGACCCAAACCTGTTTAATGGGGCTTCGTGATCTCTCAACAGAAGCAACCGCGCGTTTAAAGTCTTTTGCCCAACAAAATCATCTCACCCTTTCCACTTTAGTGCAAGCAGCTTGGGCTTTGCTACTAAGTCGCTATAGTCGGGAGTCAGATGTGGTTTTTGGGGTGACCGTATCGGGTCGTCCTGCTGAATTAGCGGGTGTAGAATCAATGGTGGGGTTATTCATTAATACTCTGCCTGCACGGATAACAATTCCCGACACAACCGATACCCAGTCTTGGCTTGAGGACTTACAACAACAGCATATCGAACGGGAACAGTATTCCTATACCCCCTTGGTGGATATTCAAAGTTGGAGTGATATTCCTGCGGGACAACAACTGTTTGACAGTATTGTTGTGTTTGAAAACTATCCTACTACGGAGCGAAAACTACCGGATAATTTGTACATCACCGATCTTCAAGATATCGGACTGACAAACTATCCCCTCACAATTGTAGCAATTCCAGGGGAACAGCTGAGTTTAAGAATTAAATACAATGGCGATCGCTTTGATGCAGACACCATTGACCGAATGTTGGGACATCTAGAAACGTTGCTGGTGGGAATGGTGACCTATCCAGCAGTCAACCCGACAGAATTACCGATTCTGACTGAATCTGAGCAACAATTGCTCTTAGTGCAGTGGAATCAAACCGAGAGTCCACAACCAATTACAGGCTGCATTCATCAGCTATTCCAGCAACAGGCAGAACACAATCCCCATGCCACTGCTGTCGTTTATGCAGATCAATACTTCACTTATCAACAATTAAACCAAAAAGCCAATCAGTTAGCCCATTATCTGCAAGATTTGGGGGTGAAACCGGATGTCCCTGTTGGCATTTGCTGCGAACGTTCTCTAGAAGTGGCAATTGCCATCCTGGCTGTCCTGAAAGCTGGGGGGACTTGCGTTCCCCTCGATCCTAACTATCCCCCAGAACGTTTGGCTTTGATGCTAGCCGATAGTCAACCCCCTGTGGTGTTAACCCAGTCAACGGTTAATTTTCAGGCAAATTACCCCTGTCATCTGCTCACCTTAGATCAGGAATGGGACAAAATTGGATCACAATCTGATCTTAATCCTGATAGTAGAGTCAAACCCGAAGATTTAGCCTATATTATCTACACCTCTGGCTCAACGGGAACCCCGAAAGGTGTTGCGGTTCCTCATCGCTCCTTGATCAACTTAATTGAACACCATCAAGGGGAAATGGCAACAGCTGTTGGGGTTTTGCAGTTCGCTTCCCTCAGTTTTGATGTAAGTTATCACGAAATTGTTGCAGCTTGGGCGTTTGGGGGAACGCTCTATCTTTCCTCAGAAGCCGAACGCAAAGATATTGATAAACTCATTCAGCTTTTAGCAAATCATCCCATCGCAAAGGTTATTCTTCCGGTTGTATTGTGGCAACAAATTGCCGAAATATACGGCACACAAACCCATCTATTTGCTAATCTTCGAGAAGCAATTGCTTGCGGGGAACAGTTGCAAATTACTCAACCGATGGTCGAAATGTTCAAGGGTTTGCCCCATTGTACCCTCTACAACTTTTATGGCCCTTCGGAAGCGGATTTGGTGACAGCCTATCGGTTTAGCGATCGCCCAGAAAGCTGGCCAGTCTATCCCCCCATAGGCAAAGCAGCTGTTAACGTCAACGTTTACATATTAGATAGCAAACTGCAACCCGTTCCCATTGGTATTCCCGGAGAACTTTACGTTAGTGGCGGCGGTTTGGCGAGAGGTTATTTCAACCGTCCCGAAATCACAGCCGAGAAGTTTATTGCTAATCCTTTCAGTGTGGATGCCAACTCTCGCCTTTATAAAACAGGAGATTTAGCCCGTTATTTACCTGATGGTAACATTGAGTTTTTAGGACGAATTGATTCCCTAGTTAAAGTTCGAGGTTTTCGGGTTGAACTCGGAGAAGTCGAAGCGGTTTTGAGTAAACATCCTCAAGTCAGTCAAGCTGTGGCTCAGGTTTTTGGAGAAAGTGCCAGAGAAAAGTATTTGGTCGCTTACTTTATTCCTCAACAAAAACAAACGGTAACGGTAGAAGAGTTACGGCGGTTTCTGCAAGCCCAGTTACCTGATTATATGATGCCATCAGTCTTTGTGGAGATGGAGTCTTTTGAGCTGACACCGAATGGTAAGGTTAACCGTCGTGCCTTGAGGGAACCCACCACAATGCGACCTTCACTGGGACAAGCCTTTGTGGCACCGCGCACCCCCACTGAAGAGATTTTAGCAGGGATCTGGCAGGATGTACTCGGTTTAGAACGGGTTGGGATTGACGACAACTTCTTTGACTTGGGAGGACATTCCTTGCGGGCAATGGAGGCGATCGCTCTCAGTCGGAAAGCACTCCAAGGGGAATTATCAATACAGGATTTCTTTGGAGCACCAACCATTGCGGAAATTGCCCAACACCTAGAAACAGCAAGTCATCACTCACTCCATCAAGATAAACCCCCGCTGCAACCTAGACCTGTACAATCAGGCAGGGAGCCAATTTCTTATACACAGCAAGAATTTTGGTTTTTTGAGCAGTTATATCCAGGTAATCCACTTTACCATCTGCACTTAGTCTATCATCTCACCGGAAGACTCAATGTCACAGCCTTGGAGCAAAGTCTACGAGAAATTGTCCGGCGGCATGAAACCTTGCGGAGTACCTTTGCCTGTGTGAATGGGGAAGTAATCTATGCGATCGCACCAGAGCCAGTCTATAGTTTCTCAGTTGTCGATTTGCGAGAATTACCGCTACAGGAGCGGGAACCTGAAGCCAAACAACAAGCTAATGCCGCCATTCAACACCCCTTTGATTTTACCCAAGGGCCTTTTCTGCGGAGTCAACTCTGGCAACTGGATGAAACAGAGTATGTATTTTTAATTGCGACCCATCATATTGTCGCTGATGGCTGGTCATTTGGTATCTTGCTGCAAGAGTTGTCTACTCTCTATACTGTTTTCTGTGAAGGTCAGTCTTCGACCTTATCAGAGTTACCCTTACAGTATGCTGATTTTGCAGCTTGGCAGCGACAATGGCTACAAGGGCAAGGGTTGGCAGATCAACTGACTTTTTGGAAACAGCATCTTGGTGTGACACCACCAGTGATCCAACTACCCACAGACTATCCTCGTCCGCCTCGTCGCACATTCACCGGAAGTGGGGAAACGGTGAAGTTTTCATCAGCTTTGGTCACTAAGCTCAAGGGACTCTGTCAAACCGAAGGCATTACCTTGTACATGGCTGTATTGGCAGCTTTCAAAAGCCTACTATTTTTCTATACAGGTCAGGAAGATATTATTGTTAGTAGTCCCATTGCTAACCGGACGCAATCCGAAATTAGGGAAGCGATTGGTTTTTTCGTTCACTTGTTACCCTTGCGAACGCATTTTAAGGGAAACCCCAGTTTCCGAACGTTGCTGCGTCAAGTGCGTTCGGGAGTTCTCGACGTCTACGCCCATCAGGAGATGCCCTTTATTAAGCTGGTGGAAGGACTCCAACCTGTTCGTGATCGTCACTATACCCTACTGACTCAAGTCATGTTTGTCTTGCTCAATTTACCAGAAGAAGAGTTAAGTTTAGCCGATATAACGGTTCAACCTTTAGAGCTGGAAAAAAGTGATGGGCGAGATATTGCAGAATTTGATTTGAATCTATATCTGACAGAAACGTCGGCAGGAATTGAAGGCAGTTTATTCTATCGAACAGATTTGTTTGCCGCTACAACCATTACCAAAATGGTTAAGCAATTCCAGGTGTTGTTAGAATCTGTCGTGACTGATCCCGACCGGACTTTGGTACAACTGCGCTCCTTGATAGAACAAACAACTGAACCCATACCCCAGTCTAAAGTTGCTACTGAAGAATCCCTGGAATCTAAACCTTGGGGAGAGCCGACAAATCCCACAGAAGTTACCTTACTCAAGATATGGCAAGCCGTATTAGGACTGGAAAAAATTAGTACCAACGACAACTTCTTTGAGTTGGGAGGATATTCAACCCAACTCCTACAAGTGGTGGCAAAAATTCAAGACATCTATTCAGTAGAGATTCCAATTGCCACACTATTTGAGTATCCCACGATTGCTGAGATAGCCACTGTAATCAGTGTCAGTGGGGGGGCTCTTAAGAAAGAATTTTAGATTTTAGATTTTAGTCTTAAGAAACGCATTCAGTCGCAAGGGGGTCGGGCGTTTGCGCAGCATGGTGCGAAGCAGCATAGCATTTGGATTGAGACATTTGGGTCTGGAGTGCTTAAATTATCGCCCAAATGCTTCGCCCCTACTCCAATCTTGCGCTTTGTTGGGTATTATCTATAATATCAAGTTGGCTACCAGCGTAAACGGGGACAAAATTCCGACCAAGAATAGCTCAACTGTCCAAAGGCTGAAGCCTTTGCTATATAAAGTGTCCCGCCTTAAGTTAGTAGCCCTCGCGCTATTGACAAAGTGTTGGTTTGGTGAAATAGATAGAGTAGATCGCTCGCACCCGTGCGCTGCCGCTTAACACAGTTTTTGATTGACGAGTACCTGTATTTGGAGAATGTACCAATGTTTCGTAAATTTTTTGCTCTGCTGACTGTATTTGTGGTAGGGTTCTGTACCTTTTCGCCTCCTTCTTATGCTTATTCGAATAAGGTAGCAGTATTTACGACGAATAGGGATCAACAGACTAAAAATTATGGTTCAAGTTTGTATTTGGTAAAGAAAGATTGGGTGCTTCGGTGTTCGGGAAATACTAATGGCCGGGATGCTGAGACCTTTGCCAGAAAGCGCGCCATTACTTACACAAAACCAGGAGCTACTTTCGACTTTCCTGCTTTAGGCTTGACGCCTGTAGAGGGAGGACACACGGGCAACCCTATTACTGCTGTATTAAATGATACCGGTAAAATTCCTCAAGATCCTCCGCCTAATTGGAATGCTAAGAATGGAGTCTCATGGGAAACGGCTGCAATTGAAGTTCTTGCAGCGGAGGCGGCAACCACTACGGAAGTAGCACAGAGTGGTCGATTTAGTCGCAAAGTTGGAGAATTAGTCTTTAAGCCAGACTAGTAATATCAAGTTCGGTTGAATACTTACACTTCGGTGGCAATAAGGCAGAAGGCAGGAGGCAGGAGGCTCCGAGGGAAGAAAGAAGGTTGCAAGGTGGAAGGGAATTATAACTGTTTATCCGAACTTGATATAAGATGGCTTTAGGCAATGAGCCCAAGCCACAGCTCGCGATAAGCTGAAGCCTTTCAGAGCTGGGTAGAGTCGTGCTATAGCAGTCGTCAGGGTCATTTGGTGACAAGTTAAGCAAAAGAGCAATTAGTCAAGCCCTTTCCACCATTTCTCGTTCAACCGGGGCGGGTTTACAAGATTGATTTGTCACTTGGCGAAATGCTTGGTGAACCCGCCCCTACAGGATCTTAGAATGACGAATTATATGCACATTTTTTATCACTTTCACCCGTTCACAGCAGAGATCAGATGTTAATCAATCATTCTAAAATTCGATTTCTTGCCAATCGTCATTATTATTGTAATTATAGCTAATCTTTCCATTCTTGTTCCATCGAACTTTTATATTACCATCATTTAAAGGAACCCAAGTATCAATTTCTAACGTCTGCATAAGATTTATAAAAAACCCTGCTAGCTGCCGATTATCATCGTTGTTCCACACCGCTGTTTGCCCAATGCAGGCTCTCATAGATTCGGCTTGCGACATGATATTCTCCACTTGTCCTTTGACTCCTGATGCTTGATCATAGACAGGCGTTCCATCTTTATCTACTACAGAAAGATGTATAGCTCTTATTTGATTCTCACCGTTCCTTCTTCCTATTATTCCTATACAACTTGTCATTGCACCAAAGTTTATCTCCACCGAATCTCCCCACTTTCGCTCACCCACAGTTAATTTCGATCCACCTGTTACTTTTTCCAACGTGTATGCCATCTTTCCTCCTGTTTTTCTTACTATTCCGAACTCCGAGATAATTGAATTGGAGAGCGGTAGGGGCGCACGTCGGTGCGCCCAGCAGCCCTCTAATTTGTACATTGCGTAACTGGAGCGGTAATTACATGCCAATAATATTGTACATCCTCAACGCCTGTCTTGTCTATCCGAAAAATTACGTAATTTTGCATGTTTGCATTATGCAAGAGTTGTTGTCACAAATTGCTGACATAACAGCCAACCCTTTAAAGTTTTTTACGATTGATCCCACATAGTGTGAAAGTGCTTGATAAAGAAAGATGCAGAATGACCCTACCGACTGGGTAAAATCGGACTATTCGGAGAAGATGAACATAGCACCCTTTACCCTACTTATAAAATGATAATCATTTTATAAAAATCCGAAGCGATCGCCTGACTTGAAAGTAGGCAAGAGGAAACTTCGGAAGAATCTACTTTCATCACCTAGTGGTGAAAAAAACTTTTCATCGGGACTGCCCTTGATTAATTTTCACGATTCACAATATTTTCCAGATAGCGGAGAATTCGTTGATTTTCTAGCATTAATTCTCTGATATCAGCAGTCGTATCATCAATATGTCTTTTCGTCTCTACAGAATCTCTTTGCATATTGTTGATTTGACGTTGCATTTCATCAATTCGAGGAATAACTTCATTGGCTAAGTTGGTTAAAGCAGAGATGGCTTTAGCATTAGAGGTAATTAATTGTCTGAGTTGTTCTTCTGACATTGAGGTGACGCGATCGCGATCGCAACTTCAGTTGTTGTGTTACCAAAATTATAGCGAAAGGCAGAGGGCAGAGGGCAGAGGGCAGAAGGGAAAAGATTGACAGGTAAAGGTTTCAGCCATTTTCACCAAACCCATAAATGTTGAATCCCGAGAGTTATGTACCTAAAATTAGATACACTACACCTATAACACGCCAGATAACTTCACGAAAACACTATCTTATCAAACCAATGAACATAGCTAATATTTTAACACATAAAAGCTTGCAAATATCTGAGCTTATCTAATAGTTTTTTGCCGAAGTATTTCGGGATAACAACTAATTGTAATAAAACATAAGCGATGAGACAGCTATAGATTTTAATCTCAATTCCATTGACATTATTTGTTATTAATCTGTCGAGTTTTAAATGCATCTTCAAAAACTTCCAAAACAACTCTATTTGCCACCGTAAACGATAAAAATCCCCAATCTCTTCATTACTTACTTCATTACTTATTCTTGGTTCGCCTGTTTCTGGTAGGTTAGTGACTAGTCTAAATTCAGTGTGAGTTGTGAGGTCACAAAAGTTGACTACTCTCGCTATTACTTGATATTTTTTTGTTCCGATTATGTACTGCCCATCCTCCAACATTTCTACCTTGACATTGTTCTTAATTCTTAAGACAAAATAACGATTATATTTGGTCTTTATATTTTGGATTCTAGGCAGGCTTGCAAATCCCCTATCCATTACAATGACTCCGTTTTGTGGAGTTGATTCTATTGTATTATCGCCATGTTTACTATCGTGACCTTGACCAAAATTAATCATTATTCCTCCTGGCTCTGCTGTTAATAAATTTAAGCCACTGAAGAGTTTTACTTGATTAAATCCTTGACTCCATAACAACTTGCTTGTCAAGGTAACTATTGTTGAATCTATCGGAAACAAGGCTAACTTATTTTTATCTATTTTTTGGCTTTTTTTAAGATTTTTTTTTCAAGTCAACGAACAAATTATAAAACACCATTGTATTTCTCACTTTGCTCGCCTTAGAGAAGGTTGATATGTCTAGGTCTATACCACGTACATTCAGGCGCTTAAATAAACTCCTCATGCTACTTTGACTCTGATATAGCACAAAGTCTAACCAGGTTAATACAAATAGAAAAGTATTGAGGACTGGATAATCATCAGTAGGTAATTTTCCTAGGTATCTTTTGACTATTTGTGGAAAATTTGATATCATTGAATCAACATTGTTAGATTTTTATTTAGCCTCTAATTTATCAAATTAGAGGCTATTTGTCTAGGTTTTTAACTATCATTCAACATTTCTGCACCAAACCCAATACCCAAACCCAACACCCAACACCCATTCTGATGATGAAAAGATTAATTGCCCTAACTCAACGCAGGTATCGTCGATATAGGATATTCATCTGTTTTATCCTCGCAATTGCCCTGGTTAGTTGTCTTCAACCACGGTGGCTTCACAAACCAGCACTAAGGTCTCAAATCATTGTTAGTAGTTCTGTAGAACCTAATACCTTTAATCCTCAGCTCATGGAAGAAGGAGCGGGAATTTTAACTTACTTGTACGAAGGATTGGTACGAGAAAATGAGCGGGGTGATATTGAACCAGCACTGGCTGAATCCTGGGAATTTTATAGGGATCGACGGAAAATTATGTTTACCCTCCGAAAAGGACTAAAGTGGTCAGATGGCAAACCACTCACAGCAAATGATGTCGTATTTACCTATGAGGATATTTACAAAAATCCTGAAATTAATGCCTATGCTAGGGATTTTTTAAAAATTGGTAAAAATCGGGAATTTCCCACCGTTAAGAAGCTGGATGATTGGCGTGTTGAGTTTACCCTACCTGAACCCTTTTCTCCCTTTTTGCGGATCACTCGCATGGAAATATTACCTGCCCACGTATTGCAATCATTGATTCACAAAAAAGACGCTGGGGGTAGGCTTTTATTTCTCTCTGCCTGGAGTACAGATACACCCCCAGAACAAATTATTAGTAACGGTCCTTATCAATTAGAATCCTATATTCCCGGCGAACGAATAACCTTTAGAAAAAATCCCCACTACTGGCGTAAAGATGATCAGGGTAACCCTCAGCCTTATATTGAGCGAATTATTCAGCAAACGGTTTCTAATGATGACACGGCATTAATTCAATTTCGGGCTGGAGTTCTAGATTTTATTAAAGTCAATATCGATTATTTTTCTTTGTTAAAAAAAGAGGAAAATAAAGGTAATTTTACGATTTATAATGGAGGAAAGCAAACAACAACAACAGTGATAACGTTTAATTTAAATACGGGAAAGCGTCATGGAAAACCTCTAGTAGACCCGATTAAATCCCGTTGGTTTAATACGGTTGAATTCCGCCAGGCTATTGCTTATAGCATTAATCGCCAGCGTCTACTTAACACCCTATTTAAAGGGTTAGGCGCACTCCAAAATTCTCCCATTGCCGAGCAAAGTCCTTACTATCTTTCTCCGGAAGCAGGCTTGCCAGTCTATGACTATAATATTGATCAGGCAAAAGCCTTGTTGATTCAGGCAGGCTTTCAATATAATTCTCAAGGTCAGTTATTGGATTCAGCCAGCAATAGAGTGGAATTTACCCTTACCTATAATGTAGGGAAACGAACGTTACAGAATATGGCTCCCTTGATTCAGCAGGATTTAAATAAAATTGGAATTAAAGTGAATTTACATCCGATTGCGGTAACATTAGTTGTAGACAAATTAATGAATACGATGGATTGGGAGTGCCAAATATTTAACGACTTTCCGATGGCAATAGAACCCCATGATACTGTTATCTTATGGTCTACAGAGAGTAATTGGCATTTTTTTAATCGCCAGCCACAAGGCCAACAAACACCAGTAACAGGACGTTTAGTCCCTGGTTGGGAGCAAAAAATTACCGATCTCTATCTAGAAGGAAGTACAACTTGGGATGAAACCAAGCGTAAGCAGATTTATGCAACGACTCAAAAACTTAGCCAGGAGTATTTACCATTTATTTATCTGGTCAACTCATTATCGATGGTAGCAGTGCGAGATCAAATTCAAGGAGTGAAACACTCTGCTCTACAAAGTCCGTTTTGGAATGTCCATGAACTAACATTGGATAATGCTAATAATTTGTGAATCAAGGAATGACTAAGAGGTTGTCTGAGAAGTCTCATTTGCTACATCCAAGCCCCCTAAATCCCCCAATTTTGCGGTGCGACCCAAGGGCGATTTACTCGCCCATTGGAAAGCGCACCGGAAGGGACTTTTAGAAGCCAATTGACTCTTCCCCCAAAATTGGGGGGCTAGGGGGGCAAAATTCAGTATAAAAAAACTTTTCAGATATCCTCTAAAATTGGGGTGGTATCCTGCCCAGAGTAGACTCATATCTACTATGATTTAGAGAAGGTTTAGTTCGATAGCTCAAGAAAGAAAAGCAATTGTGAAATCATCCCTTTTTGACTTAACAGGTAAAGTCGCCATTATCACAGGCTCTGCACGAGGTATTGGTCGTGTGTTGGCTCAAGAATTAGCAGCAGTGGGAACGAAAATCGTTGTCGCTGACATGAAGGTAAAAGACTCCGAAAACACTGTAAAAGCTATTCAGGAGGCTGGTGGGGAGGTGATCGCCATTCCCACGGATGTGAGGAAGCGCCAAGAATGCGATCGCCTAATTAAGAAAACCGTTGCCCATTATCAGCGATTAGATATTATGCTTTGTAATGCAGGCATTGATATCATCAAACCAGCGGCTGCATTAGAGGAGCTGGAGTGGGATGATATTATAAACACCAATCTTAAAGGCTATTTTCAATGTGCTCAACTCGCCGCTCAACAAATGATCCAACAAGGCACTGGTGGTTCAATTATTATGAACTCTTCCATCGCAGGTGTGGTGGGAATTGCCGGTTCAGCGGCTTATACAGCCTCGAAAGGGGGGGTAAATTTGCTAGTGCAGTCCCTAGCATTGGAGTGGGCTGAGTACAATATCCGAGTCAATGGGTTTGGCCCGGGCTATATTGACAATATCATGGAGGGTACTGAAGGCTTTCGTCGCCCCCCAGAGGAAGACCAGCAACACTTGAACACCGTTATCCCGATGAAACGACGGGGTAAACCGGAGGAGTTAGTAGGGCCAGTGATTTTCTTGGCTTCTGAAGCAGCGTCCTATGTAACTGGGGCAATTTTGATGGTAGATGGCGGCTACAGTGCTATGTAAGGTTGTCTTGCAAAAGTTTTTGAACAGGTAAATTAGATATTGAATTGAGAGATTTTTCAAGGAAGTTAAAATGAATAAAACCATTCCAGTCATTGATTTTCAAGGTTTTCATGAGGGGAACAAAATTGAAAGAGAAGCCGTTGCTAAACAATTTTATGATGCCTTAGATAAAGTTGGTTGTTTATACCTAAAAAACTACGGCTTTTCTCCAGATTTTATTGATCAAGTTTTTGCTCAATCTCAGGTTTTTTTTGCCCTGCCTTTAGAAGAAAAAGAACAGATTGCAAAGGATCGATATAGCCCAGGTGTAGGATATTTCAGAAATCCAGCAAAAACCAAAGAAGTCTTTGGATATATTTATGAAAGATCTGCTGATGGCGCAAATTCTGATGGCGCTATAAATTCTCATCCCAAAAATGATTGGCCAGTTAATCTCCCACAATTTCGTGAGACTATTCTAGAATTTCACCAAAGCTGCCAAGAACTGTCTTGGAAGTTATTCCAAGCATTGGCTATTGCTTTGAAAATACCTGAAACGGTTTTAACCGATGTAATTTCTCACAAAAATAGTTATGTAGGTTTAAGTCATTATTTCCCAATTACTCAACCTACGCAGACCGGACAAACTCGATTCAAAGCACATTACGGTTCGGGAACTTTTGGCTTAATCTTTCAAGATGAGTGTAAAGGTCTAGAGATCTGTACACCTGATGGGGAATGGATTCCTGTCGCCTCAATTCCTGGTACAGTAGTAGTAATCATGGAAGATATTATCCAACGATGGACAAACGATCAACTTATTTCTACCCTCCATCAAGTTACAATTCCCGAAGAGGAATTTTATAGAACTCGCTCTAGATACTCGATTGTCTTTAAAGTAACTCCTAATGAGGATGCTGAACTTCGCTGTCTTGATGTTTGTGTCAACGAGAATAATCCTCCTAAATATTCGCCAATTTCTGTCAAGGATTACTACAAGGAGTGGGAACAAAAACAGTACGGTTAAGATTTAATAAATTGCAACATTAGCTGAATTTAAGAGGGGAAGTAGTGAAAGTTTATATTTCCTATTTTTACCCCTTTTATCTGAACTAGCAATCTATATTTTTAACAGCCTTTGATATTCAGCGAATAAAATTTCACTCAATTGTTCCCAAGAAAAGTTTTCCTCAACCCTTTTACGTCCAGATTTTCCCATTTCTTGACTGAGATTTTCATCCATAATAAGGCGTAAAATTGCCTCAGCCAAAGCATTAGCGTCACCTCTTTCAACTAATAAACCGGTTTTTTCTTCCTCTACAATTTCTGGAAAAGCACCACCCTGAGTCGCAATTACTGGTAATTCCATCGCCATTGCTTCTACAATGGGCATTCCAAATGGCTCTTGCCAAACGGAAGGAAAGACAAATAGATCAGCTTCTTGATAGTATGTGATCATCTCTTCATGGGGAACTTTCCCTAGAAAAAAGACCTTGTTAGCGGCACTTTTTGAGATTCGCTGTTGTAATAACTCCCGATAGTGACCGCGAAAATAGGGCATCAGCGATCGCACTTTTGGGTCATTGCGGTCAAGAATATACCAGAGTAGCATGGCATTTTCTGGTCCGACTAATTTAAGCTGGACGTTGGGATAACGAGACACCACTTGGTTAAAGGCATCGATTAACACATGAACCCCTTTTTCTGGCGAGATTCTGCCCACAAAGAGAATTTGCTTAGGGA
>NZ_JAAHIG010000340.1:0-9475 GCF_010692305.1 Moorena sp. SIO4G3
TCACCCTTTGATGGCATTGTAGCCCACCTTAATATCCGAGAGGGAGACTTCTGGACAACCCAAATTTTAAACAGTGCAACCGCTGGTGATTATCAGACTGTAGTCGATTCAGTACCTATCATTATCAATGACCCTAGCGCTTATGAAGTCGATGTGGAACTACCCACCTTTTATGGCCCATTGGTGCAACCGGGTCAATCAGCTTATGTGGTGTTAGATCAAGACATGAGTACTGCCTCTAGTAGAGGCATGACCCAACAGGAATTGTTTCGCCTTGCTAAAGCCCGAGGCGCAATTTTTTCAGTCAGTCCTTCGGTTAACCCTGGTGAGCGTTCTGTAAACGTGACCGTCCGCCTGTACCAAGGAAGTAAGAATGTACTGGATGGGGAGCGAGTTTCTCTTTGGATCGCTGTGGCAGAAAACCCCACAGCCCTAAGTGTTCCTCTTAATGCAATTGTCTACCGAGACCAGAAACCCTATGTATTTGTTGTAAATCAACAAGAAAACGTCGTCAAACTGCGTCCGGTAACAGCGGGGATTAGGGGGATTTCTATGCAAGAAATTACAAGTGGTGTTGAAGTTGGCGACTTAGTGGTCACAGAAGGACTAAATCGCTTAGTTGATGGCACACCAGTTGAAGTGATTGACTAGCAATTTGGAAAGTTTGTAATTGGTCAATCGCTATCGGCCAAGCCGACGCTGCTTAACGCGCTCCAATTCAAAATTATCAATTCAAAATTCAAAAATACCCCACGAATGAATTCGGGGGCTTGAAACAAGGATGCCACGCCAATAGTATTTTTACAGAAATGAATTCAGGGGCTTGTATCCGGTGTCAAAAAGTCAAAATTATAAGGCTATTCATTTTGAATTTTGAATTTGGCATTTTGAATTAAAAAATGGTCATATGACGTTTTCCTTTGGTAGGTAATTGATGAGTAGTAAGCTGGTTTCATCCAACTATAAACCTGAGGGTTTACAGGATAAATTACATCATAATAATGGCCATAATGTGCCTGATGTTAACCAAGCCTCAGGTTTAGCTAAATTCTTTTTCCTGAAAACAGTATTTGGTATTCTTTTGATCGTTTTGCTAACCTTGGGTGGATTGATGGGTTATCAGTCCATGGTCAAAGAAGCCGATCCAGATGTGGAAATTCCCATGGCGATAGTGACTACTAGTTGGCCAGGGGCTGACCCAGAAAGCATAGAAACTCAAGTCACCGATAAAATTGAAAAAGAACTCAAATCCCTAAAGGGATTGAAGAAAGTTGAGAGTGCTTCTTTCAACGGTTTCTCCCAAATATCAGTGGAATTTCAAGCTAATGCCAATGTTCAGGAGTCGATGGCGCTGCTGCGGCAAAAAGTCAATGATGCTGAACCGGAGATTAATTCAGAGGCTAATCAACCAAATATACAGCAAATCTCTGCCCAAGATGTCCCAATTTTCTCGATTGCTTTATATGGTAATCTCGATCCGGCGGTGTTCAGTCGGGCGGCGGAAAATATTCAAGAAAGACTGGAAAAAGTCTCGGATGTACGGGAGGTTAATGTAGCAGGACAACGGAAAGAAGTTATCAATGTCCAACTTATCCCCAGCCGCATGATTACTTTGGGGATTTCCCCAACCACAGTAAGTGACCGCCTCAGAGTTGCTAACCAGGATATGCCCTGGGATCAGATTGAAAATGAACAGATTGGGGCTCAGGTGCGGTTGTACGGTAGGTTTCGTACCTTGGAAGATTTACGTAGCTTGCCTATCACTCGTTTGGGTGGTAGTGATGGTAGGGTAGTGCGCCTAGATGAAGTTGCCTTAGTACGTCGGGATTTGGAAAGGGAAAAGACTCGTGCTTTCATTAGTTGGCAGGGTTCTGAGTTTGAACCCACCGTCAGCATGGATGTAGTGAAAGTACCAGGGTCTGACTCGATTAAGGTCATCGAAAAAACCTTAGAAGAACTGGAGTCTCTCAAGCAAGACCTCAATGTCTGGCCTTTTGGGATGGATTATCGGATTACCTACAGGCAGGACGAACAGATTCACGATGAGCAGAATAACCTGATCACTAATGTGATTCAGGCAGTGGTTGGTGTTTTTATCATCTTGTTCATTGCCCTGACCTGGCGAGAAGCCATCATTGCTGGGTTATCGATTCCTTTAACCTTTCTCGGAGCTATATTTCTGCTCTGGCTTAGTGGGTACACCCTTAACAATATGCTCTTATATGGGATGGTCATAGCACTAGGATTGCTGGTGGATGTATTCATCTTAATGATGGAGGGGATGCATGATGGACTGTTTGTGGAAGGGTTAACCTTTAATCAGGCAGCCCTTAAGACTGTGAGAACCTATGCAGCACCAGCCTTTTCCGGTCAGCTCACAACCATTCTAGCTATGGCACCCCTGCTGGTAATTAGTGGCACGATGGGCAAGTTTATACGCTTGATGCCCATCACAGCAATTATCTGTCTGTTGCTCAGTTATGCGATCGCTTTATTAGTTGATATACCTTTGTCTCGCTTTCTGTTAGATAATGTCAAAGGCGGGATGCAAAAAACCCGCATTGATAAACTAACCGAATCCGCCTCTGAATGGTTTAAAAACTGGAGTCTCAAGTTTACAGTACGTAACCGAGCCACTGCTGCTGCTTGGATTGTCGGCACTGTAGTTCTTTTTATGACCTCTTTGGTTGCAGTTGCGCAATTACCAGGAACGCTTTTTCCTGATGCTGACACCAGGCCTATCAGTATCAATGTGGAATTACCCCCCACAGCCACCTTGGCAAAGTCTCAACAAGTGGCAGATGATTTAGGAGAAATTTTGCGTTCCAAGGATTATTTTGAAAGTGTCACCAAATTAGTTGGTCAAAAAAGTGCTTTAGTGGCAGAGAGTGGTCTTAAGCCGACACAGGATAACTATTTACTAGGTTTCTCAGCACTCTTTACCAAAAAAAACGAGCGCGACCAGTTCTCCTATGACTATATAGATGACTTGCGAACAGAACTGAATCAGGCCATCCGTAATTATCCTGGAGCATCCCTAGTCATCAATGTTCCTGGTACTGGTGAAGGGGGAGACCCCATTGCCATTGAGCTAAAAGGCAATGACATGAACACACTGCGGCAGATTTCCGGTGAAGTCCAATTAGCACTGCGCCAGATTGATGGGACTGAAGATGTCCGTGATGGCTTGGGAGACTTGCGCAACGATATCAAACTTCGACCCAAACGGGAAGCTATGGATTTTTATGGCATCACTGAAAATGACCTAGCCATGCAGGGACGCTACATTATGACCGATAACGAGATTACAGACTCTGCCATTAGAGCAGGAAAAGACGACTTAGAAATTCGTCTGAGTACTGCCTGGCCATCCCGCAATGGCGCTGTAGGTGGTCCCACTCGTCGTGATGAGTTGAGAATGATTCAACTGTTTTCATCAGACCACGGAGCAATATCGGGAGAGGCGATATTGGATGTTGAGCAGAGCATGGCTCCCCTATCGATTACCCATACAGATACCGAACGCACAGTTACTGTTTATTCTAAAGCTAAAGGTCGCACGTCTGGAGAGATTTTGGCAGAGTTACAGCCAAAATTAGACCAAATGAAGAAAACATGGTCCCCAGGTTATGATTACAAATTCGGCGGACAGGCTGAAACTCAAAGTGAAACCTTTGCTTCTGCAGTTAACATGTCCTATGTATCACTTTTCTTAGTTTTTTCGGTACTGGTGCTGCAATTTGGCTCTTTCAGCCAGCCTTTCATTATTATGCTCTCTATCCCCTTTGCTTTGATTGGCACCTTTAGTGGTTTCTCTTTGCTCGGGATACCCCTTTCGTTTCCTGCCATAATTGGGATTATTTCTCTAGTGGGAATTGTAGTTAATGATTCCATCGTTATCGTAGAAACCATGAACAACCATCGCTCAAGTGGAATGAAAGTGCGACAAGCTGCAGCTCATGGTGCTTCTGACCGACTGCGCCCGGTACTCACCACCAGTATTACCACCATGGTTGGTTTGATTCCTTTAGCACTAAGTGATCCCATTTGGTTTCCGTTGTGTATGGCAATTATCTTCGGTTTATGTGCCTCAACCTTGAGTGCGTTGCTAGTGATTCCTTGTTTGTATTTACAGTTGACGCCCAATAAGAGATAGGCAAGAGGCAAGAGGCAAGAGGCAAGAGGCATTAGGCATTAGGCAATAGGGTGCATCTCATACTTTGTACAAAAGTTGGGCAGGGTGCGTGATAACACGGACTCGCCCTGATTTTCTCCGTAGCCAGTATTGGGACAGTCCGTCCGATTGTAACAGGCAAGATGCCGATTCCACCCACCTCGTCAAACAGCATGCATTGAGATGCACCCAGGCAAGAGGCAAGAGGCAAAAGTTGGTTTTAATTATACTTTTTTAGCTTTGAAAAATTTCGAAAAAGCAAGCGAGCCTTGCTGAATAATCTGAAGTTACTATGTTCAGTAACACTCGGCGGATTGTGCTGTATGATGGCAGTCGGTTGACTTGAAACAATTGACTCAACTCCTCACGATTGTTTCAACCCAATCAGCGTACGCGCTTTAATCCTTTATTCCCTGCAGCGACTGCTAGGCTAAAGATAGCCAGACATATAGCCACGCTCGTCTCAACTCCGCTGCCCTTTAAGAGCATCTGGTAAATCATAAAATGCTTCTAAAATAGAAATTTTACCCATCAATGTTGATTCTCTTGTGCCTTAGCATCTTATCTTAGCATCTAGACTGAAATAGTCCTGACTACAGTCATAGTATCTGTATTAGAGTAATAGTAGAAGTACTGAGACTATCTATTTCTAAAATTACTTCACCAAAATAATATGTTTCGTCATAATCACCGTTCTCCTTCGCAGCCAGAAGAAAATAATTTGATTGGTTTGTTGCGAGTATTAGGGTGTGAAAATCCTCATCGAAGTGGTGATATTATTTTTGTTCATGGTTTGGCTGGTCACCCATGGAGTACTTGGCATCCGCAAAACCAAAAAGATCGTCAAGATGTTAACTTTTGGCCTTATTGGCTAGGAGAAGAATTAGAACAAAGTGGAATCGATGTTGGTATCTGGAGTTTTGGATACGAAGCGGCTCGATTTCAATTTAGCGGTTGGGCGATGGCACGTTTTGACCTAGCAAGTAATCTACTGGAATACCTAGAAGTCAACGATATTGGCAAGCGTCCGCTTATCTTCGTTACCCACAGTATGGGTGGATTGCTTGTAAAAGAAGCCATTCGTACTGCTCAAAATTTTAGGAGCCGAAAAATTTTTATCGAACAGACTAAATGGATTGTATTTTTGTCCACCCCACACACAGGTGCCCATATAGCTAGTTTAATTGATAAGATTAGTTATCTAGTCAGACCTAATGTCAATGTTAAAGAACTAAAAGCCAACGAACAAGAGTTACTTAGGCTCAATGAATGGTATCGGCAGAATGTTGAGAATTTAGCAATTAACACCAAAGTTTTTTATGAAACCAGGCGTATATATGGAATTTTGGTTGTAGATGAGGGTAGTGCTAACCCAGGGATTAGGGATGTACAACCTATTGCGGTACCATTTGACCATAATTCCATTGCTAAACCTCAAATAAATGACTTAGTTTATCTCAGTGTCAAAAAAATTTGTTGTCAAGCATTTACCGCTTCCACTCCAGAGGAGAGTCAACTAAAATTTTTAGGATTTGAGCAATCACCAGAACTAAATTATCCACCTTTTTTAGGTCGTGAAGAAGACATAAAAAAGCTAAAAGAGCAAATTATAGAACGTAAATGCAAAGTAATCTCTCTATGGGGTCAACAGGGGATTGGAAAATCTTATTTAGCTAAAAAGCTAACAGAAGAACAAGAAATAGTAGATGGATTTGATTATATTATCTGGACAAAACTTTTATTCTATCAACCGCTACAACACTTTTTAGACAATAAAATATTTCACAAGCTTCCTATCCTGGATACATCATCCCCATCTGATGAGCATGGTATTCCTGATTTGATTAAACTCTTGAATCGGCATAAAATACTAATAATTATAGATGGATTAGAACAATTAGAAGAATCTGATGAAGATATATATAAAAAATATCTTCAAATGCTAAATGAAGTGAAAGACTCTACTCATAAAAGTTGTTTATTAGTAATAAGCCATAAAAAGGAAATAAATAAATTAGAAATTACTAATTCACATGATTATAAGCTTAAGGGTTTAGTTGGAGATGCACTGATAAATTTTATCAAATATATAAAAATAGAGTGGTTAAGTGAAGAGCATTTAAAAGGATTAGAAAAAAAATATGGAGGCAATCCAAAAAGATTGGAAGAGATTGCGATATATATTGATGAATTCTTTGACCGAGACCCCAAAGTATTCTTAGGAAAGACAACTAAGGTGACAAGTAAAACAAGAGGATTTTTAGACAAGCAAGTTAAAAATAAAAACTTTTCTTTAACTAAAAGAGCAATTTGCAACTGGTTAGCTATTTATGGAATACCAGTAAAATCATTTGAGTTAGAAGAAAAAGTTAGAAATTCTTTTCCCTTTGTAACAGGTGATGATTTTTATGAGGCTTTGCAAAGTCTAAAAAATGGATTAATCATTGAAAAAGTTGAGGCAGGATTTTTTCTTCCTCCTGAACATAGAAGATACTTTATTAACCGAATTATTAATAAACTAATTGATGAAATATCTAACTTTACAAAATCAAGCAATCTAGAAAACACGCTATTAGATATTAATCCTGGCGCTAATTGTATCTTGATAAGATATAGACTACTTTTAACAAACTATCTAGATAAACAATTAGAGCAAGCACAAAAAAAACGAATAATAGGAGGTTTAATTAAACGATTATCTCGTGACGAAGAAATGACTAAAGAAAAGCTATGGAAACTTCACTCTGAAGTTGAAAATTTCGATAAAATTAATCGTTCGCTTAGTTATCTATCGGATAACATAGTAATGTTAGTGGAGAACTGAAATTTATGACTTTAAGTAATGAAAATTTTGAAGACAAAACACCAATTCAAATTCTGCTAAAAGAGGCAAGAAGAAACAAAAATCTCAAAGCAATTTTCAAGTATGAAAATTTTGAGGAATTGGGAAGCGGAGGATTTGGTACCGTCTATAAAGCTCGTGAAATAAAATCAGCTAAAGATTATGCTATCAAAGTTTTGCTGACGACCGAAGATGCAGATACATCAAGAGAATATGAAGATGAAAAAAGGTTTCAAAGATTTAAAAGAGAGATTTCTATATTGAAGGGTTTTGAAAATGACAATATTGTACAATATTTTGATGATGCTGTTTGTGACGCTACTGGTATATGCTTTATAGTAATGGAATATTGTAATGCTGGTAATGTAGCTGATTTAATTGAAAAAGGTAGGGTTCCAGATAAATGTATCGAAAATTATCTAGCAATTATTATTCAAGCTTTGGATGGTCTAATAGAACTTCACGAAAACGATAAAATTCAAGGAATTCATCGAGATATTAAACCAGAGAATATCCTTATTTGCTATGAAAATGACACAAATAAAAGGTCAAAATTTAAAGCAAAGTTAGGAGACTTTGGACTAGCAAAAGCATTTGATTCGGCTAGTTTGACATCTATTTCACCGATTCGTTCAAATACAGAATCAAGTCAGAGAAGTAAATTGAAAAAATTACAATTCAGTCCTCAATTTACCTCTCGCAACTTGATACGCGACTGGAAAAATGCAACACCTCAAACTGATGTTTGGTCAATGGCAGCGACTTTATATTATATGTTAACGGATGGTGACTATCCAAGAGATTTTTCTAACATATCTGATGAATTGGACATAATAGAGGTGATTCGCAAGTCTAAGCCTATTTCTATTCGAGAGAGAAATGCATCTATTCATAAAGATTTGGTAAATATTATTGATAAGGCTTTAAATGAATATGATGATTATTATTCAACTGGTGCTGAGTTTCAACAGGATTTAATTCGATTTGTTGAATCACAAAATAGTAATAATAGATAGCTATCTATAAATCTTTTTTTACTAGCTGAAGTTGTTCACGCACCTCATCAGGATTTAGCCATCCATATCCAGCACAAGCGAGAGTATAAAATAAGTCTTCAAAGTCTTTTTCTGTCCACTGAGGTGTTCCTTCACGAGTTAAAGACTTAGTAATTTCTTCTTCTGTAACTTGGCGATTACTAGGTAATGTGAAAGCATAAGGTATATGCTGTTTTAAGAAGGTTTCTAAGTAAGGTCTAGCTCCTTCATCCCAATCAGTGAGTTGACGCTCTTCTAATTCCCAGTTTAAAAACCAGACTTTTATTTCCTCTCCATCAGCAGAAATAGCCCATTTATTATCTCTACTTAAAACAACAGAAGTTACTTGACTATTATGTCCTTTAAGGTAAAATAAAGGTTGAGATTGTCTATTTTCCACATCCCATACTTTCACAGTTTTATCAGAACTGCCTGACAAAGCGATTCGACCATCAAAGCTTAAAGATACTGAATTTACTCTGTCTGTATGTCCAGTAAAGCAATGTACAGGGGTATTTGTATTAATATCCCATAACCATACCCTTCCATCTGAATCTCCAGATAGAAGTAAATCACCATTACCATTAAGGGAAAGTGAGTGAATTTTAGCTCCTAGAATGGCACTTTGAGCAAGACACTTACCTGTTGCTGTATCCCACTTCCTAATTGTTTCATCAGAACTACCAGAAATTAAAAATTTAGCATCAGGACTTAAACAAACAGCATTTACTTCATCTTTATGCCCTTTAAAAATACGTAAACAAGCTCCATCCCGTCTAAAAGTACGCATACAAGGTTCTTGTATTCCTCCTTGAAAATCTAATAGTTCTATTGTTTTATTACTTCTTGCCATCGCAACCCATTTTTCATCTGTAGCCAAACCAATTGATTTAATAAAATCTTGTTTTAATTTGTGTAGCAATGCACCATTTCGATTTTTATCAAGAATGTCGTAATACTTGAGTGTGTCATCTAATGTGTACACAGCAAATTCTTTACTGAAGCGAATTGAAAAATACTCATGTGTTCGACTAGAGTTTTCTTCTTTTACTCTACGAAGTTCTATTTTTGTAAGAATCATACAAATCAAACCTTTCCATATAGCTTTAACTAATTCAAAAAAATTAACAAAAAGCTGAAATATTGGTCTTGTTTCTTTCTTGTTTGATTTTTTAACAAAATCTTGTAAATCATCCCAAGCCTTTTCTACCCTATTCGGGAAATTTTTCTTTAAACACAAACTAGGTAATTCTAATAGTTTCAAATTAAGTAGTCTTGCTCTCAATCGACCAACTAAAATACCCTTGTGTGTACAGCCCGGTGCAAATGTGGAGGAAACTGTTATAGGCAACAAGGTTCTACTTCAACACCAGATGTCAGATAAATTAGTTAATGTGATATATTAAACTTTATGCTAAGTGTGCA
>NZ_JAAHIG010000341.1:0-9443 GCF_010692305.1 Moorena sp. SIO4G3
TGCCTGTTCCTATTTTGTAGAATAGGCATCTTGCCTGTTCCTATTTTGTAGAATAGGCATCTTGCCTGTTCCTATTTTGTAGAATAGGCATCTTGCCTGTTCCTATTTTGTAGAATAGGCATCTTGCTTCTAATCTTTTCCGCCGGGCAGGATGCCCACCCTACTCCTATTCATTCGCAAATTCAGCAACGCCGACGGCTGACGACACCTCAAGTAGGGTGAGTTTTTAGCTCACCGCTGACGGCTGAATGCTTACAATTTTCCTGTCTTGATGCAAAGCGCGAGTGGGGCAAACCTCCTTTGGCAGATTGCATCCCTTGTACCGTAAGCTTTCTGAGTTTTGAACTGGAATTAATGCACAAAAGTCCTGAAGACCCCCTATAGGAAAGGAAGACTAAAGACATAAGTGTAACTATTTCGGCCAATGCTCAACTTTAAATCTCTAGGCTTATCTATTCTTTCCGCCTCGGTTGTTTTACAAAGTCAAGCACTTGCGTGTGTTCCCGAGTCTGTACTAGACAATTTTACTAACTTTTATTTTTGGCAAGCTAATCCAGAAATGTCAAACAAGAGTATCAAGTCTCATCAAAAACAGTACAAAAAAGAGTGGTTGGCTATTAAAGAGGTTTTAAAAGACAGGATTGTTTGGATGGAAATACCTAGCTGTTATGCTGATCATGGAGACTATGGTTATGAGGTGAAGGATTACGTAGAGACAATTACAGCATTAATCGATGCAGTATTCTATGCTAGTCACCCTGAGTTAAAGGGGCGTAAGTTAAGGCCAAGTGAAACCCACTTAATTCGAGAGTGGAACTTGATAAAACAGAGTTTTATTTATGATCCGTGCTAGTCATATTGGCCTTCCAAGTACACAATTACTTACACAAAAAAAAGGGTGCATCTCATCTTTGTAAAAAAGTTGCGTAGGGTGTGTTAGGGGGGGCATCATTTTCAGCATCGTAGCTAGGGTTTAGACAGCCCGCCCCGTAACGCACCACCTTGTCAAACAACAAAAATGAGATGCACCAAAAAAAAATAATTATTAAACCGATTCATAGTGTAATTATCTACACAAGATTTTCCCATATTACTATTTGAGTGTTGCTTAATAATGGAATAAATTAAAGAGGTTTGTGGAATAGGCATCTTGCCTGTTCCTATTTTGGCGTTGCTTAATAATGGAATAAATTAAAGAGGTTTGTGGAATAGGCATCTTGCCTGTTTCTAATCTTTTTCGGCATCTTGCTTCTAATCTTTTCTGGCAGCCAGGATGCCCACCCCATTCCTTTCATTCCCTAATTCAGCAACGCCGACGGCTGACGGCACCTCAGGTAGCGTGAGTTTTTAGTTCACCGCTGACAGCTTAATGCTTACATTCAATAAGTTGATGCATCCTACTGTAGCTAGATTTGATACTTAGAATTTTGATGAACAATCAAAGTAGTCTATTGTAGCCAAAACGATCTTCACCTCTTATTAAAACTGCTTTCCAATTATCTAACTTTATTTTTTTAGCACCATAAACTTTGATATCGTACCCTTCTTGAAGCATCTTTTCTGTGTAAATTTTTGTGTCAGTTTTGACAATACGACCAACTAGAGCCCAGCGATAGTCATCCGTAACATTCCTTGTTGAGCCATGAATTACTCGTTCAGAGAAAATAAAAAATTGTCCGGCTTTAGCTTCAAGAAAGTGGACATTTGCAGAGTCAAATGGATAGTCAACTTCTTTTTTTAATTCTCCATAAGACTTATTAGCGCTACCAGACTTATTTTTACTTTTTTTAAATTTAATTGGGTAAATTTTTCTCTGGGTTCCAGGAATTACTGTCAGACAAGATTTTTCTTTTGGCACATCAGTTAGAGCAATCCAACAAGTCAGAGAAAAAATATCCTTGATGTTTGCAGGCTGTATTATTGATTTTTTCCAGTCCATAAACCAAGTATTGGTTTGATGCCAAGGTGTTCCATTGCTATGAGGAGGAATTTGAAAAAAGTTACTATGCCATAAGATAATATCGGAACCAAGCAGTTGAGCGCAGCGCTCTGTGATTGCTGGATTTTTGAATAAATTTAGAAGTGTATAATCTTCTAAATGACGGTTATAAGAATTCAATCTTCTAGCAAAAAATTTGTTTGTTTCGCTCAATACTGTATGGTCACTATTTTTTGCACTGCCATTTATCTGAGCTTCAAATTGATAATCTCCCCTATAATAAGACAGTATTTCCGATTCAGTCTTATCTAATTTAATTACATGATTCTTCATGGTGTTCGCTTCTTGAAAAGACATCAAATCAAAAGGACCTATGTAGCCGTTTTTAGAAAACAAACTTATCTCTTCTTCTGTTAATTTATACTTGGGATCGACTACTGATTTGGCGGTGTAAGAGTTTGGTTCTCGAAGTTCAGAGTAATAAGTGAAATACAATTTTTTACCGCCGGATTTAAAAGCAGTGCCAAACATTTTATTATTCCAACCTATTGGCAATTTATCTCTTATATTTTTAGGCAAAATAGAATGAATAAATTTAACTTTTACCAACAGAAACACTAATATCAGTTTGAGACGATACAAAAAGTGGGGTTTGTAGATCATGCTTTTTATCCTTATCTTTATTCCTAGTGGTACAAAAGTATTGATTTTAGCCCTCAAAACCGTTACTAGACCGTAGCTAAATCACTACATTTTTACCACTATATCTTTATGTATTAATAATTTTTTACGATTTTATGGGAGTACCAGTCACTTCTTTCATTAAGAAAATATTATTAATTTTTTCTTAATCATCGACTGGCTTAGGAGTTAAATAAGTAGGTCTCATTGCCATTGATTTAGCAAGGCCAAACAGGTGGGGGAATAGCTTTTTGCAGTTTGATATTTTTGCCTCCATTTATTTTTATTATCTATAGTATCATAAGAATAAATTTTAAGTACAAAAAAAATGTTAAATTTCAAACAATATCAGATGAGACTGGGCTGGAACCCTAGTTTTATAATGGTTTCGTAAATTTTTATTACCTAATTATCTGAATTATTTGAATCGAAAATTACAAAATTACTAACTAATTTATTAATAACTATATGGTGGTGAATATAACTAGTTTTTGCGGGGTAAATGCAATAAAAATTAAAAATTATGCCCCAGATAAGTTAGAGTGTAATAGAATCAAAGCTTTTAAAATTTTAAGCATATACCTCGTGTTCATGCTGGCTCGTTTGTTTTTTTGACGAATACTGCGTTTATAGCTAGTTTGCTGATTGAGTAAATTAATACTAAGCGCCCTTGAATAAAGCTATATTCTATAGAGTCTTGCCTGTTGGATACCTTGATTGTGACATCGGTTCTTCTAGCATATTATGAGTTCGTTTTTCTTGCGCTTACCCTGCACTCTACTCCTATTGATTGGAAACTATTGATTGGAAAATTCAGCAACGCCAAAAATTTGTTACAAAAGTTTTTAAAATATGCTATAATATACTATTTTTTATGATATAATATAATCATGCCATGAACCCTAAAACGTTCCATGGTAAGAGCCAGCCGACAGATTCTCCAAGGTCCCAAGGCTGGCTCTAGATTCCCCATGAAAGGAGACAAGATTTATTATGACTTACTACCACCGCCTACATCCGTGGGCTGTTGTTCGGCTATTGCCGCAGATGCAACGGGTCGTTGTTGCTCGCTTCCGCAATCGGTCGGATGCAGAAGGGCACTTAAAGGCTCTGAAAAGGTTGATGCCGGATGCTGAATTTGTGATTGTATTTGATGTTGGCAATGATCCTATCGGTGAAGAATCTAGGGATGAGCGGGAATAGAGAATAGTTGGAGGTTGCGGCAGGAAACGGGCAAGATGCCCGTTCCACCAAGATGCCCGTTCCACCAAGATGCCCGTTCCACCAAGATGCCCGTAATCGCACTACTCCCTTGCCTATATAGCGTTTTTTTTGGGTTGTAAACACACGTATGGTAGGCATTGGCTTGCCTACCATAGGCAAAAGGCAATAGGAGAAAAATATCCAGAGTTTTATTGAACAATCAAAAAAGACCTCCCAGGTTTACATTTCATTTGGAAACCCTATACTCTTCTTCTGTGATTTTGGGACAATCGAACGAATTTGCGTCATTTCAGCCTACGAAAAATCAAGGTTTGACCCCAGTTTTACAGAAGAGGGATAGTTAATTATAATTATTAAGTTGTTGTGCATTTAAATTAGATATTCTTCCGTTATAAACCCCCCCTAGTCAATCACAGCAAGAGATTCAAGCTTTGGTAACTTTTAATTACAACTATCTTGACAAATAGTTTTATATATGCCGTAAATAACCGGATCCTCTATAATGCTAATCACAGCAAGAGAGTCAAGCTTTAGTAACTTTTAATTAAAACTATCTTGACAAATAGTTTTATATATGCCGTAAATAACCGGATCCTTTATAATGCTAATCACAGCAAGAGATTCAAGCTTTATAAATTATTAATGAATAAGGTATTGACAAATAGTGTTTTATATAATTTGGTGACAACCAAACTCTGTATGCAAAAAAAGTAAACAATTGTAAACAATAAGTGCTGAGAAAAAAAAAGTCTGGTAATCTAATTATGGTGGACGTGTTGATTGAAGAAATTAACAGCCACTAAATTGTTAACCGTAAAGGATGATTCGATATGCAAAATCAAGAATCCAATACTCAAGTCAAGCCATTCTTCGCTCACTTCCTAGAAGAGCAAAAAGCGGGTGCTAACCAATCTGAGACTGGTTATTCTGATAAGGAAACTCTGAAGTATCCTTCTGATTCTGAAGAGGTTACAACCGACAAGTATCCTTCCGATTGGGAAGATGGTTAATAAAGATTAAGAGGTTATTGTGAAGAGGTAGCACCCTCAACAAAGGACTGAATAATCTATCGGTAGTGGTCGTGTTTAGTAAAAAAAATCACGACCACTTACTTAATCTAATTAAAATCATAAAAATCTAACGATTGCGCTTTCCCAATGGAAAAGAAAAAGTTTTATGTCTTCGTCCGGTGACTTAATTTTATTACTTACCCACAGTGGTGACTTTTTCACAATAGATCGAGTAGCAGAAGCCTTGTCAAAAAAAGGGGCGCGACCATTTCGCTTCGACACAGATAAGTTTCCCTTAGAGGTGCAACTCAGGGCACAGTTTGATCAATCCCAGAGCAGCTATAGGCTGAAATATGGCGCTGAAGTGATCAGTAGCGAGGACGTAAAAGCAGTTTGGATGCGCCGTATTTGGCAACCTAACCTAGGTGAAAATCTTGATCCCCAGTTCCAAGAATCTTGTATTCGGGAATCTAAAGCAACATTATCAGGACTTTGGGATAGTCTCAGAGGAGTGCGATGGATTGATGATTTAGCAAAAGCCGGAGCTGCCAACAATAAGCAGCGGCAATTGCGGGTAGCCTCTGAGGTGGGGCTTGTGATTCCTAAGACTTTAATCACCAATGATCCAGAAGCTGTAAGGGAGTTTTTTCAACAAGTGAAGGGGAAAATGGTAACAAAGCTGTTAAAGGCTTTATCCTACAGTATGGAATATACTCCTTTTTTCCTTTATACCAGTATTGTTAAAGAAGACGATTTGCTGGATGCTGAATCCCTGCGCTATTGTCCGATGGTGTTTCAAGAGCAAATTCCTAAGCAGTTGGAACTGCGAGTGATATTTGTTCAGGGCAAGGTATTTGTAGGAGCGCTAGATTCGTCTATTTATGAAAAATCCACAGTTGATTGGCGTCGCCCTAATACTGACGTAGGAGTATGGCAACACCACGAGCTTCCTGATGAAATCGTGGCTCGAATAAAAGCCTTGATGGATAACTTTGGCTTACTGTATGGAGCTTTAGATTTTATCGTGACACCCTCAGGAGACTATGTGTTTTTAGAAGTTAACCCCGGAGGGGAATGGGGTATGTTAGAACGCGATTTGGAACTCCCTATTTCTAATGCGATCGCAGAAGCTCTGATTTCTTAAAAGCTATAGACCCGGTGGGTGGAACGGGCATCTTGCCCGTTACAATTTTCGGGCGCACTATCCCAACCCTAGCTACCAGGTAAAATCAGAGGCTTTGCACCCCTAACGCACCCTACGCAACTCCCTACTCCCTACTCCCTACTCCCTACTCCCTTATAAAATAAAATGACAGTATTAATCATTACATTTAGCCAAGACAACGAGAGTATTCCTCTAGTTATCAAAGCCATTGAAGCTCAAGGAGGAAAAGCATTTCGTTTTGATACCGATAGATATCCTACCGAAGTGCAGCTAGATATTTACGAGGGCAATTCTCAGGGAGTAATTATTACGGATGGGGAACAGAAGCTAGATTTGAGTGAAGTGTCCTCGGTTTGGTATCGACGGATGCGCTATGGGAAAAAAATTCCCGACACCATGGATCAGCAGTATCGAAACGCTGCAATTCAGGAATGTCGCGTCACGGTTAGGGGTATGATTGCCAGCATCAAGGCATTCCACTTCGACAAAATGTCTAATGTTGATGTCGCTAACAATAAGCAACTACAGCTCCAAGTGGCACGAGAGGTGGGCTTGATTACGCCCCGTACCCTGAGTACTAACAATCCAGAGGCAGTGAAGCAATTTGCTTCTGAATGTCAAGACCAGGGTATCGTTACCAAAATGCTATCTTCCTTTGCTATCTATGGAGAGCAAGGGCAAGAACAGGTTGTTTTCACGAACCCAGTCACAGCGGAGGATTTAGAGCATGTGGAAGGACTGCGTTTCTGTCCGATGACCTTTCAGGAAAAGGTGCCCAAGGCTCTAGAATTACGAACCACGATCGTGGGACACCGTATATTTACTGCTGCGGTGGATTCCCAGAGCTTAGAAGGCTCTACTTTCGACTGGCGCAAGGAAGGCCGAGCGTTAGTTAAATCTTGGAAAGCCTATGATTTACCCGAAGAGGTTGAAAAAAAGTTGCTCAAACTAATGGCTTATTTTGGTTTAAACTATGGAGCCATAGATATTATTCTTACCCCTGATGGTCGGTATGTATTCCTGGAAGTTAACCCCGTTGGGGAATTTTTCTGGATGGAGACGTTTTCACCCCACTTCCCCATTTCTCAAGCTATTGCTGAAATTCTCCTCACTAATGCGTCATAATGAAAACTGATCAAATCCCTCAAGTTACTAATGATGAACCAGAAAAGTTACAAGAAGAATTAGATAATAATCTAGAAAAATCTGAAGAAAAGCTAGATAATGTTCAAGATACAGATACAGATACAGATAATAAGACAGATAATGAAATAGAGAAAGTACCGGAAGAACTAGAGACGCATTTATACCGGCGTCTATTTGACTATGGTTGGCAGCATAAAGCACCCTTTTTATTCGCTATAGTCTTAACTATCTGTGCTTCATTTATCAACTTCTTTATTCCCCAAGTTAATCGCTATGTTATAGATGTAGTGATTCCCGAAAAACAATTTAATATGCTGCCTTGGGTAGGAGTAATTATCCTATCTATGACTTTAGCAGCCGGTGCTTTGCTATTTTTTCAACTCTATGCAATCAAAGTATTCGGACAAAAAACTATTGAGAGCATTCGCCTAGATTTATATCAACATATTCAAGGTCTATCCATTAGTTTTTTTGAAGGCCAACGCACGGGCGAATTAATGTCACGGTTGGCAAGAGATGTGGATATAGTCGGGCAATTACTGTCTGCTAATTTAATTGCTATATTAATCGATAGTTTTGCGTTTATTGTCGTTTTCATCTATATCCTTGTCAGTAACTGGCTGCTGGCAATCATGATTGCCCTTACCTGGCCTTTCATCATTTATATTTTACAATTTTCTCAGAAAAGACTACAAAAAATATATCAATCGGTTAATGATCAAGCTGATTTAATTAGTAACCACTTACAAGATACTATCTCGAATATTAAAATTATCAAGTCTTTTGGTAACGAGCAGTATGAAATTGACCGATTTAGCGAATTTAGTCGTAACTATCGGGAAGAAAATCTTAAGGCGACTCGATTTTGGTCTATATTCGTACCGATTATTAATACCCTGAATGAACTGGGAAATTTACTGACATTAGTTTTCGGTGCTTGGGGAGTGATGGTTAGCCATCTGACTATTGGGGAATTAGCAGCCCTGTTAACCTATGTAACCCTTTTAAATAAACCGATTAATCGCTTTAATGGATTAGTCAATATTATCCAAAGTTCAGGAGTATCAGCCAAAAGAATTTTTCAGATTTTAGATACTAAAGTAGAGGTTAAAGAGAAGGAAAATGCGATTAATTTGACCTCGATACAGGGCAATCTCAAATTTGAAGGGATGGAGTTTGCTTATCACAACAACCAGTCAGTGATTAGAAACTTCAATTTAGACATTAAACCGGGGATGTCAGTGGCGTTAGTCGGTTCTTCTGGTTCGGGAAAAAGCACTGTTGCTAAAATAGCCGCTCGGTTTTACGATCCCCAAAAGGGACGAGTATTACTTGATGGACATGATCTACAAGATATTAGTTTAAGTTCCTTGCGATCGCATATTGGCATCGTGCCCCAAGAAACCTTACTGCTCTACGGCACAGTAAGAGAAAACATAGCTTACGGTAAGCTAGATGCCACAGATCTCGAAATTGAAGCAGCAGCAAAAGCTGCCAATGCCCATGATTTTATTATGGGTTTCCCTGATGGTTATCAATCCATTATTGGTGAGCAGGGTGTGAAACTATCAGGAGGGCAGCGACAACGGATTGCGATCGCCCGAGTTTTGCTAAAAAATCCCCAAATTGTTATTTTAGATGAAGCAACGTCGGCTCTAGATTCTGAATCAGAACAACTAATTCAAGAGTCTATTAAACAGCTTTTTAAAGGACGCACTAGCTTAGTGATTGCTCATCGACTCTCGACTATTGCTGATGTTGATTTAATTGTGGTCCTGGAAAAAGGCGAGATTGTGGAAACTGGAACCCATACGGAATTAATTGCTCAAGGGGGAAGGTATGCTTATCTCTATGAACTGCAATTTGTTAAGTCAGGAAATTAAGTAGGACATTGGAAGAGGTTAGCGATCGCTTCTTCTAACTCCTGTACCAAAGAGGTCAGTGCGTAGGGTGCGTTAGGGGCGGGCTTGCCCTCATGTTCAAACTCTTCGCGCCTTGTTGGGACAGCCCGCCCCGTAACGCACCACCGGGTCAAACAGCATGCATTGAGATGCACCCTTTCTGTATAGTCTTAAGAAACTGATTCACGCACTGCGCCCTGGTAGCCCGATGAATTCACCGATCACCATCACACTGCTGGCTCTGTTGCTGGCATTGAGAGAACTAAAGACTCCACTAACACAAGAAGAGTTAGATGATTTAGCAGATGTGGGACATCAGCTAGCCCTCGACCCCGATGACTGGGAATATATCGCAGAGGGTTTGATGGCAATCATTC
>NZ_JAAHIG010000342.1:0-9422 GCF_010692305.1 Moorena sp. SIO4G3
CGACTGACAGCATAATTGATTGATCTTCATCGGTATGTTATCAGAGTTCCATATTGAGGTCACTTTGATAGTTTACGCGAGTTTCTGGCCCCCCTAATTTTCTCTCATCACAATGAATTAGCCCTGCCTCCTGGGAGGGGTTAGGGGTGGGTTCCGATTCCCAATTCTAAATTCGCGCATTCTAAATTCTCTATTCCCTGTTCCCTGTTCCCTGTTCCCTTTTGCATTACTATGAAAAAACTATCATTTCTAATTGCGATGCTCTTTCAGAGCCACTGCGTGAACGCATTAACGTGCTTCCTGCCATCCGGGAAAGCTTTATCAAATTCTCAAAGAATCACACCCGATTCCCGATTCCCGATTCCCAATTCCCGATTCCCAATTCCCGATTCCCAATTCCCAATTCCCGATTCCCAATTCCCGATTCCCGATTCCCTAAAACAACAAGCCCAACAACTCTATGAAACAGGTCAATATCAAAAGGCGATACCGTTGTTGGAGCAAATTATTAGTAACTACAGCGAGAGTGGGGACATTATTGGTGAGATTAACGCCTTGGCGAATCTAGCTTTAATTTATCAACGTTTGGGAGACTGGGCACAAGCTAAACAGACAATATCCCAGAGTTTTAGCCAACTATCACAACTCCCCTTAACCAAGGAAAGTCAACAATTACAAGCCCAAATTCTGTCAGTCCAAGGACAAGTCTACTTATCACTAGGTCAAGGGGAAAAAGCCTTATCAACTTGGCAGCAAACTAGTGCTATCTACCAAGACCTCGAAGACCTCAATAAATTAACGGAAAGTCAGATTTACCAAGTGCAAGCCTTACGAATATTAGGGTTGTATAATCAAGCCACTAAAACGTTAAATCAAATCAAGGAAAGTATCCAAGACCAACCTGATAGCGCTCTCAAAAGTACAGCCCTTCAATACCTAGGTGATGTCCTCAGGAGAGTGGGAAAATTCCAAGACTCTCAAGACATTTTACAACAAAGTTTAGCCATAGCGGAAAACTTACCAAATCAGACTTTGTTTGCTGACACTCTACTCAGTTTGGGGGATACAGCTAGATTACAAAAAAAAACAGAAGAGGCTTTGGATTTCTATCAACGGGTTGTCAAGGAATCTCCCTTAGCAGATATAAAAATTCAGGGACAATTAAATCAACTGAGTGTATTGATAGCTACACAAGAGTGGTCACGAGCCAGAGAGTTATTACCAGCTATAGACTATACCTTAACCACATTATCTCCCAGTCAAAGAGCAATAAAGGCTAGAATTAAGCTAGCCAAAACCCTATTAAAATCTGAAAAGACACAACTAAAAACTCCCAAAGCCCTGGCTACTTATCTCGCCGATGCTATTAAGTTGGCTAGGAATTTAGGAGATAAAAGAGCGGAAGCTGAAGCCATTGGTAACTTGGGAAGCTTATACAAATACAATCAACGTCTTGATGAAGCCCAAGACTTGACCGAAAAAGCCTTAGTCATTGCTCAAGAAATCCAGGCTCCGGATTTAGCCTATCAATGGCAATGGCAACTAGGAAGAATCCTTAACCTAAAACAGGATAAAAAAAACGCGATCGCGGCCTATGCTCAATCGGTGCAAAGCCTCAAATCTATCCGTAGCGACCTAGTCGCGATTAGTAGCGATATTCAGTTTGGGTTTCGAGAGAGGGTCGAACCAGTCTACCGAGAATTAGTAGGACTACTCCTAGAACCCAATGCATCTCAAGAAAACCTCAAACAAGCACGAGATGTGATTGAATCCCTGCAACTAGCAGAACTAGACAACTTTTTTCGGGATGCCTGTCTAGATGCTAAACCCGTTAATATCGATGAAATAGACCCAAAAGCCGCGATCTTCTATACCATTATCTTGCCAGACCGCCTGGAAGTAATTGTCACTTTGCCGGGACAACCCCTGCGCCAGATCACCACTAACTTACCCAAAACAGAAATAGAACAACAACTGGCTTTGGCAAGGAGAACTATTACTAGGCCTTGGCAAAGTCTTGAAAAGGAAAACTTGCAAACAATACACGACTGGTTAATCACCCCCATTGAAGCGGAACTAGCCAACAGTAACATCCGCACCCTAGTCTTTATCCCTGACGGAGCCCTGCGCAATCTTCCTATGTCTGTGCTTTATGACGGGGAAAACTATGCTATCGAGAAATATAATATTGCAGTAGCACCTAGTTTACAATTAATCGACTCTCAAGCCAATGTCAGAGAAAATGTTTCAGTTCTGGGTGCTGGAGTCACGGAAACTCGTCCCCATCGTCCCAATTTAGGAGCACTTCCTGGGGTGAAGGAAGAATTAGAGAATATCATGGCTCAAGTTCCCTCATTGATTCTACTCAATGAATCCTTTACTGAATCCAACTTCACTACAGAACTTAATAGCTCTCCGTACGAAGTGCTCCATCTAGCAACTCATGGTGAATTTAGTTCAGTAGCTGAAGAAACCTTTCTCCTGACCTGGGACGACGTAATCAATATCAATGAGTTAAATAGTCTGATCTCAGCGGATCAAAAGCAAAAAAATCCCATTGAATTACTCGTCCTCAGTGCTTGTCAGACAGCCGCAGGAGACTCCCGAGCCGCTTTGGGATTGGCTGGAGTAGCCGTGCGATCTGGCGCACGCAGTACCCTTGCCAGTCTTTGGTTTGTGGACGATCTAAGCACTGCAGAGTTAATGACTCGCTTCTATCAGAGGTTAGCCACAGGCAAGGTTACCAAGGCTGAAGCTCTGCGACAAGCTCAACAGGAGCTATTGCAGACCCAGGAATTTAAGCACCCCTTTTACTGGTCGGCTTTTATTTTGCTGGGAAATTGGTTGTGAGGAGGAGGGAGTAGGGAGTAGGGAGTAGGGAGTAGGGAAGAGGCAAGAGGCAAGAGGCAAGAGGCAAGAGGCAAGAGGCAAGAGGCAAGAGGCAATTGCCAATTGCCTCTTGCCTTGCCCATAGCGCTATAAAACTTAACAGAATCAACAGGTATTTTATGAAATAATCCCAGGCATCGGGAGCTCTATTGATTAACATGAAACCTCTGGTTAACAGACTTGTGCAAGTAAGTCCCTTTGTTCTCTATTCTCTACTGGCTGCAACTACGGCATTAGGGCAAATCACTCCAGATAATACCCTCGGTAATGAAAGCTCTGTAGTAACGCCCAATGTCGATGTTAACGGAAACCTAGCAGATTTGATAGAAGGTGGGGCGATTAGAGAGAGCAATCTGTTCCACAGCTTCTCAGATTTCAATGTGGCAGAGTTTGGGCGAGTTTATTTTGCGAATCCAACGGGAATTGAGAACATCCTGAGTCGGGTAACTGGAGCTAAGGTTTCCAATATTTTAGGGACTCTAGGAGTGTTGGGAAATGCTAACTTGTTTCTGATAAATCCCAACGGTATCGTCTTCGGTCCCAATAGCAGACTAGATCTGGGAGGCTCATTTTTTGGGAGTACTGCTGATAGTGTCTTGTTTGAAGATGGCACAGTTTTCAGCGCTAAAAATCCGAATGAGAAACCGTTGTTGACCATTAATATTCCCTCTGGGTTGCAATATGGATCCAATCCAGGAAGTATTACTAATCAGTCTAGTCTTTTTCAGGTACCAAATGGTGAAACCTTAGGGCTGATTGGTGGTGACATTACTATTGCTGGTGGTCAGTTAACAGCAACCGATGGACGGATTGAGCTGGGGAGTGTTGGTTCTAATGGTGTGGTGAAGCTGACGCCAACAGATACTAGTTTTGGGTTGGATTATTCAACAGTTCAAGAGTTTCAGGATATTAGTTTGTCCGAGGGTGCTCTTGTCACTACCAGTGGGGAAAGTGGTGGCAGTATCCAGGTGCGGGGGGCTAATGTGAATTTACGCGATCGCTCTTTTGTTTTTGCGAGTACCAACGGCAGTGGAAGTGGTGGTGGGATAGTGGTTGAGGCTTCTCAGTTGAGTCTTGAGGGTGGTTCTAGGATATTGGCGGATGTATTTGGCTCAGGACAGGGGGGAGATTTGACAGTGAATGCCACTAAATCTGTTCGAGTGGTTGGTGTATCGGCTAATGGTACTGTCAGCGCTTTGGCAGCCAGAGTAATTCCCAGAGTACTTCAAAGAGGAACAGGAAATGGGGGAGATGTGAGTATTACCACTGGGCAGTTAATTGTCTCTGATGGAGCACTTGTTTCGGCTAGCACTTTTAGTGAAGGGGACGGGGGAAATTTGACAGTGGATGCCTCTGAATCTGTTCAAGTGATTGGTACCTCAGCCGATGAGTTTCCCAGCAGCTTGTCGGCTCTAACTTCTAGGACAGGAAAAGCGGGAGATTTCAGTATTACCACTGGGCAGTTAATAGTCTCTGATGGAGCAAGAGTTTCAGCTAGCGCTTTTGGTGAAGGGGACGGGGGAAATTTGACAGTGGATGCCTCTGAATCTGTTCAAGTGATTGGTACCTCAGCCGATGATCGGTTTGGCAGCGGCTTGTTTACTCAAGCTAATCCAGACTCAAAAGGAAATGCAGGAGAGTTGAGTATTACCACTGGGCAGTTAATAGTCTCTGATGGAGCACAAGTTGCAGCTGGCACTTTTGGTGAAGGGGACGGGGGAAATTTGACAGTGGATGCCTCTGAATCTGTTCAACTGATTGGTACCTCAGCCGATGGTCGAATTCGCAGCGGCTTGTTTAATCGGACTGAAGGAACAGGAAATGCGGGAGAGTTGTTGAATATTACCACTGGCAAGTTAATAGTCTCTGATGGAGCACTTGTTTCGGCTAGCACTTTTAGTGAAGGGGACGGGGGAAATTTGACTGTGGATGCCTCTGAATCTGTTCAACTGATTGGTACCTCAGCCTCGGGTGAGTCTGCCAGCGGCTTGTTTGCTCAAGCTAATCGAGGCTCAAAAGGAAATGCAGGAGAGTTGAGTATTACCACTGGGCAGTTAATAGTCGCAGATGGAGCACAAGTTTCAGCTGGCACTTTTGGTGAAGGGCACGGGGGAATTTTGACTGTGAATGCCTCCTCCAGTGTTCAACTCATTGGTAGGCCAGGCGATGGTCAGTTTCCCAGCGGCTTGTTTGCTCAAACTGGAGAGACAGGAAATGCGGGAGATTTGAAGATTACCACTGGGCAGCTAATTATCTCTGATGGAGCACAAGTTTCAGCTGTCACTTTTGGTGAAGGGCACGGGGGAAATTTGACAGTGAATGCCTTCTCCAGTGTTCAACTCATTGGTACCTCAGGCGATGGTCGGTCTCAGAGCGGCTTGACTACTGCAGCTGAAGGGACAGGAGATGCGGGAAAGTTGTTGAAAATTACCAGTGAGCAGTTAATTGTCTCTGATGGAGCAGGAGTTAGTGCTACAAGCACTCAAAAGGGTAGTTCAGCAGGCGAAGTAAAGATTAATGCCAACTCCATCTTCCTAAACAACAATGGAATCATCTCAGCACAAACAGCAGGAGCGCAAGGCAATATTACTCTATATTCCCGTGACATCCGACTCCTCAACAGAAGCTTGATTCTAACTAACGCTAGGAATACCACTGGGGGCAATATAGAAATTGATACTGATACCTTAGTCGGTCTGGGAAATAGCGACATCACAGCTAATGCTCAACAAGGCCGAGGAGGTAGTGTGACCATTAATGCCAAAGGCATCTTTGGTTTAGAGTTTCGAGACCGTCTCACAAAGGACAATGACATCACTTCCACTTCTACCCTTGGCTCATCCTTCAACGGTGATGTGGAAATCAACATCTCCCAGGTAGACCCCACCTCAGGCTTAACGGAATTACCAGCAAGCCCGGTAGATGCAGAAGCGATCCTGGCCAATGACCTTTGTGGCTTTGAGAATAATCGGATTGCTGGCGGCAGTTCCTTTATCATTACCGGTAAAGGGGGTTTACCAGCTAGTGCAGACGATGCGGTGATTAATACTGACAGAACCGTGGGCTGGCTCTCTCGTCCTGGCTTAGCCAGCAGCAGAAAACCATTACAGCAGCCACCATTGGCCTTTGGCCACGAATCGCGTAAGGCCTTTGGCCACGAATCGCGTTCAGTAACACAGCCTCAACCTCCCCAGGAAAAAAAAGTGATTATCGAAGCCCAAGGCTGGGTAACAGCAAAGGATGGCACAATTATTCTGACGGCTCATCCTTTTCGGGGTACTCCTGTTGATCAGATATTGCCCCATCTTGATTGCCATTCGGGAGGAGGGAGATAGGGAGATAGGGAGATGGGGAGATGGGGAGATGGGGAGATAGGGAGATGGGGAGATGGGGAGATGGGGAGATGGGGAGATGGGAATCGGGAATCGGGAATCGGTAGAACTGGCATCTTGCCAGTAACCTGGCTTGGGAATCGGTAGAACTGGCATCTTGCCAGTAACCTGGCTTGGGAATCGGTGGAACTGGCATCTTGCCAGTAACCTGGCTTGGGAATCGGTGGAACTGGCATCTTGCCAGTATCCTGGCTTGGGAATCGGTAGAACTGGCATCTTGCCAGTAACCTGGCTTGGGAGTCGGTGGAACTGGCATCTTGCCAGTATCCTGCGGGCATCTTGGTGGAACTGGCATCTTGCCAGTAACCTGCGGGCATCTTGGTGGAACTGGCATCTTGCCAGTAACCTGCGGGCATCTTGGTGGAACTGGCATCTTGCCAGTATCCTGCTTGGGAATAGTTAGAACTGGCATCTTGCCAGTATCCTGCCTTGGGAACAAGAAAAGTTGCACCTGGCTGACAAGAAACGATCAGCCAGAGTTCAATGCAACTATCAACTCACAAAATCTAATAATAACAAAAACTCAGATAAACGCTGATCTCTTTTGGATCTAGGTAAGCTGTTTGAGCTAGTGGTGCGTTACGGGCAGCAAGCTAACCAAGGGCTAGAGGCGGAAAATGAGCGCTCCCCTGAAGCACCACTAGCAACTGATCTCGTTTAGATCTAGCTAGTGATAGCGTAGCAGAAGATAGGGTGCTCAGGTGCTGGTCAAAATTTCTATTAAGGGAATTATGCCGAGATGATATAATCCCAGGTTGGGGGTTGTTTGATATCATCTCCCCATAATTAGTGATCAAAAACCTTCTGGGATTAAACCTTACTCCTTTACTTCAGCATAGCTGGTTTCTGCCTAAACTCCGAAACTTAGTCCTAGCTTACTTCTGACTTCTGACTTATAACTTCTGACCCTAAGCGTAGCGCTATATCACTTGCTGCCAACCACAGGTTAAAGAGCGCACAGGATTCGGGCGCAAGGGAAGCGCCCCTAGATTTGATTGGTTTGACCATCATGATCAGAAGTGATATAGTTTATTCCACTACTCGAATCAATCCACGGTTCAAACGGTCATGAATCTCTTGGACTAGGGTTTGCTCTTCTAGTGAAAGTGATGCCTTGCCTCGTAAAGCTGACATAAAGAGCTGTTGGTCAATGCGGGTAATTTGGCGCATATGAATAATACGCTGAGCTATTTGCTTAACCGGGAATTTGGGGAAGATCACTTGAGAAGGTTTCATGGGCTCCACATAATCTCTGTAATTTTAACTATCGGCAATTTTGAAGAGATCTTCTGTGAGAGAGAGTCCTAGCTAGTAGTGATTCGAGCTCACGATGTGTTGTGATGGGATCGCGGTTAAGCTGTGATCTGAGTTACAACGATGGCAAACTAGTAGCCGATCAGCGTTGACGGTCGTGATATACAGCATGTTGATTCTAGGACAAGAGAACGACAGGAGGAAGGAAGCAGCAAATTAGAAAAGGAATAAATACTAATATAGTCCAATATTTGGATGCCTGAAACTGTTTAAAGGTTAACAGTTTGGTATCTGAGAGCTTTATAATTGTGGTCGGCACTGATGGTTCCTGGGCCAAGGCTGTCATAATTTGTTTACCCAAAACCCGTGCTAATCGTGGTGGTACAGCATTACCGACCTGTCGAAATCCATGCCATTTGGTGTGGTGAAAGCGAAACCAATCTGGAAATGAGTGCAGTCTAGCGGCCTCTCGCACCGATATCACCCGTGGGTAATCAGGATGAATGGGGCGAGGAGAGGTGTAGCGACCGTTTTTATAACCAGTACCTGCTCTGAGGGTATGGCATGGTTTATCCCAGTGTAAGCGTCGTAAGCGACTGGTAGTTTCTACCTCCCCCATGGGTGTGTTTCTAAACCGCTCAATCGACGCTTCCGTGTGCTGGGTTTGCAGGGAACTGGTTAATAGTTTAGGATTCCACTGGCGGGGATAGGCAAAGTTACCAGGATCGGTGATCATATCCCGTAACTTTTCTACATAAGGCATAGCTAAAGCTTGGATCAGGTCTAGCTGTTTTGGTTTTAGTTCAACACAATCGCTTTTCTGGAGTTCAGGAAAATTATCTAAGTTAGGCAAGTCTGCGATCGCATCCTTAACAGTTACCCATTGGTGAGAGCCTAGTTCTGAGTCAGGATAAACCACTGGTGCTTCCCCAAGCCTAGAACCCAGTAAAAACAAGCGCCGCCGTTTTTGTGGCACGCCAAAATCTGCTGCATTCAATACCTTGACTGGCTCAGTTATGGTGTATCCAGCTGCTTTAAACTCGCTGATTAGCTGCTCGAACAGGTCTTGGTATTTGTTCTGAGCTAAGCCTGGAACATTCTCCATCACAAAATAGCGTGGTTGGAGTTCTTTGACCAAACGGCAGAACTCAAACACTAAATTATTGCGTGCATCATCTACTTGACGCTTACCGATCAAGGAGAATCCCTGACAAGGGGGTCCACCAATGACTAGATCAATGACTAGATCAATGGTAGAAACCTGCGATGAAACCTCTCTACAGTCTTGGTTTTGCCCCCTTTGAGTTGCCCACTCCCTCAGGGCTTTCTGAATTTCCTGACCAGACAGGGTAGCAACGTCGGTACATAAAACCTTGGTTTGGGGGGAATTGAAGGCATACACTGCCCCATGAATTGGGTCTTGTTCAACGGCAACGGCAACATCAAACCCCGCCTGCTCAATCCCTAGGGAGAAACCACCAGCACCAGCAAATAAATCAACGGCTAAGGGTCGATGAGAGAAATTTGCCATGCCGTGTATGGTAATCTAATTTTATTGCGCTGCACGCTTCGGAACAGGGAACAGGGAACAGGTAATGAAAAAGCTTGTTACATCGCGCTGCATAGACAATAGGCAAATTATATGGACACTTGCTTACCTATAATGGTTTATCAGTAAGAAAACACTATTTTCTACCATACCTTAGTTAGTGCTCTCTTTTACCATTCAGATTAATCTAGATCTCACTAAAGTTGCGACTAGTAATAGCAATACCTGTAGGAATTGTGATAATTTTGATGCCATATTCCCTACTCCCTAAGGGTGGCTCTGAATGGAGGCAAAAACACTCATAAAAATAGAATTATAATATCATGTTGTAACAATTA
>NZ_JAAHIG010000343.1:0-9361 GCF_010692305.1 Moorena sp. SIO4G3
AGTAGTGTAAAAAACCGATGTTACCCATCTTATTACGCCCCTTCGGGTGGGAACTAGGCTCGAACCCTAGCCTTTTTGGAGGATTACGGAATCCTCACTCCTTTGAGCGCCTTCATCGGTCGCCCCCACACTTTTATGATGGGTATTGAACCGGACTTGATATTAGATTGGTGTATTAGGGGCAGCATAACGCGCCCTAAGGGAGGCCGATCGAGCTGAAAAAGGGGTCACTGTTCTAATTAGTAAAGTGTTAGGTTTCTTTTGATAGTGGCTAAAACTAACATGAACCAGGTAACGGTACCTGGTTCATGGTTATACTTATTCAACAAAATATCTAGCTAGGGTTTACAGATTCTTACAGCCGACGCTCAACAAAAAAGTATATTCCTCCATTACTTACTTTCCTGAGTGGTTTGGCTTTTGATGTTTTAACAGTTTGGCTAGCCTAAGACGCTGAACAAAGATGCTTCAGATCATGACCACTAGCTAGTTAAAACATCGACCAATTAGGGCTAGACATGGTTTTAGTTGTCTAGGGTAGGTGAGAATTAAACTGAATTACTCCCATTCATGGTTATTTAAGGCCTACCCTACCCTACATGTCTTGTTAATCTGTACGACTAAGTTTCTAGGGCTGTAATTTCTTCAGGACAGGAGGCACAGTCCTGAATTCCGATTGGTTTGTGTGCCTATGATTAATGTATCAACTTGGCTGAATTTTTGGTAGACTCTGTTCAGAGAAATTTGCTTAACTTAAAATTTGTTTAAAAAGCCTATGAATTCGTAACGTTCGACAAATCCGATCGGATTTACGCCGCAAACCAAGTCAGGACTTACGCACAGACTCCATGGGTAGGGTGGGCAAAACCTTGCCCACCCTACAAGTAGCGTTAAATTGAGGGATTTGCGTAAGTCCTACCAAGTGATTGAAGCTCATTACACCGATTTCAGCCTTTGACTGATAAGACAAACCAGGTTTTCAGGGTCTTGGTGTATAAGTCCTGTACTAATCATTGATTCGAGAATATTCGACCCTCAGGAACTCTTCCGCAATCCAATTTGAGCCTAGGTATAGGGATAAATGGGTAAATTAGGGCATGGGATGATATGGATTTTATTTTGATTTATATGTTAAGCATTGTGTTAGCTTGTATTACTTGAGCAATGCTTTAGATTTGATGTGAATTCTGTATTTTTTGCTACTATACTCGAAGAAAATCTTAGAGCTGACTTAGGGATTAAAAAGAATCTGATGAAGAAGTTGTTAATTACGCTATTGGTAGCACTGTGCTTGGTTACAACACTATTTCTAACCAGCCCTGCCACTGCACTAGCTAAAACTACACTTTACCCAGGTGAAGAACTCAGAAGAGGTGATTTCATAACCTCTCCGAATGGTCAATACAAGTTCATTCAGCAAGAAGATGGAAACCTCGTTCTCTACAACGGTTCTGGAGTCCCTTTGTGGAATAACGAGCAAAAGGGCAAAGCCGTGAGTAGAACGATCATGCAGGATGATGGCAATCTTGTTACCTATGGATACCCTGAGGCACTTTGGTCTTCTCGTACTAGTGGCAGTCTAGGTGCTTACCTCATGCTCCAGGATGATGGCAACATTGTAATTTATCAGCCCAATCCCAATCCAATATGGACTACTCATACTGTTGAGTAAATTACTGATTAATATGAGGGGTGACACCCCTCAATAAATCTGCTATATTGTGATTATGTAGATGCACCCTGATGATCAAGAGAGCTTGAAGACGGCTCTCTTATTTTTTTTTGGGGAAAGGGATCGATGCAGGAGATCTCAAAACCCGTGTGTACTCATTCAAAAACAACGCAAAATAAACAACGCAAAATAAACAACGCAAAATAAACAACGCAGAACTAGCCTATGCGATTGGCCTAAGGCCACGCTTCGCTCCGGAAGCTAAGCTTCCGCGCTTATGCGATTAGCCCGAAGGGCGTTGGCTAGCGAACGCATACTCTGTATATATCTGTATATCTAATCAGGTATGAGAGCATGGGGGGTGAGTTTTCTGATTCCTCCACCCCTGCTCTAGGTGAAATTTATCCTCTTGCGTAAAAAGGAAAGACTTGGGTGATAACTATATAGGTGCATCCCAGATTGACTTGAGCAAGTTGTGATGAGGAAATAAACATGAAAAAAGCACTATTAATCGGAGCGTTATTGGCCCAGACTACAACATTTGGTGCTAGTAAAGCCCTGGCTCAGGTTCCTGATTGGGTGATGGATGGAGCAGGATGTGTTCCCATTGATTCTGCTATACAACAAGACCTTTATCTGATCACGGCGGGACGGATTAAGTTCAAACCAGAAAAAACCGGTTCAATTACTGTCATTTGTCCAGTGTCTGTTAATGTTAAAAATGCCAACACCATTAGTGTTTCCTACCGTGATTCGACGGGAAGAAGTACGAATGCTCGTGTCACAGCAGCACTACGACGCATTAGAAAGCGTGATGGTGCTGTTAATACTGTCTCTGGATTAGTTTTTAATTCGGATACCAGAAGGGAAACTGCTTATACCTTCGAGGGAAGTTCAACCAGTAGTGAATCAGGTCATACCTTTGACCATTTCAATTACTACTACTATGTGCAGACTGCCCTGGTTCGGAGAAGCTCAAGCAATATCGTCGAGTTTGGGGGAGTTGAGCTAGGAAGAGTTATTTTTTAAGTCTGATCTCAATAGCACCCTCGTTAACGCTGAAACTTTGACGAAATAAGCGATGGAGTCGAGTCCGGTTAATCACTTCGTCTTTAGGTAAATCGTTAATTATTAATTGACGAACAACTAAAAATGATAAGTAGTCAACCGGACATGATATTACCAACAATATTAAATCAATAGGTCTTCTACCATAATTTCATTTAACGTTTTCAATAACTCCCGCTCATTGTAAGGCTTAGAAAAATAAGCAGATGCACCTAAAGTCATAGCTAGTTTGCGATGCTTAGAACCACTCCGGGAGGTGAGCATAATAATGGGTAAGGTCTTTAAGCTTGGCTCTCCTTTGACCCGAGTTAAAAAGCCGTAGCCATCCAGCCTGGGCATTTCGATGTCACAAATAATGGCTTTAACCTCTAATCCCCGAAGCAGTTTTTCTATCCCATCCTGACCATCTTTGGCGTGTTCTACAATATACCCAGCTTTTTCTAACCCCAATGCCAACATCCGGCGCACGTTAATCGAGTCGTCAATGATTAAGATGGTGTCTTTGGTACTTGGTTGTATCCCGATCGAGGGAGGTTGTTGCTCCACAAATCCCTTTGAGGTGGAGCCATGTTGTGGGGATAAACTCTCTAGGTTACTGGTGCGCTGACAACTGATTATCCAGCGTACCATGGCATTGGCGTCTACCAGGGGAACCACTCGACCGTTGCCGAGAATGGTACAGCCGCTAAATCCATCAGGTAACCCTAGGGTTCCTTCTACTTGACGCACGGTAACTTCTCGCTCTCCCCAGGAGCGGTCTACACACAGGCCGATTAATTGCTCGGCTTGATTGATAATTAGAATAGTAGGTTCATTAATGTTCGGGGTTTCTTCTAGGGTGGTGACCCGACGGCGACAGTAAAATTTCAGCCACTTTTTCAGGCGAATCAGGGACACCATTTTCCCTTGCCAGTTGATAACTTCGTTGCCTAGGGTAGTTAATATTTGCTGGGATTTCAGCATCAGCATTTCTTGAATCACATCGATGGGAAATGCCAAAAGCATGCCGTTACTTTCCACTAGCAGGATGCGTGCTACCGATAGGGTAAAGGGGACGGTGAGGGTAAAAGTCGTTCCCCAACCCGGTTGGGTATCGACTCGGATATCCCCCCGGATTTGCTTGAGGTTGTTGCGCACTACATCCATCCCCACACCACGACCAGATAGGTCGGTGACTTGATCAGCTGTACTAAATCCGGGTTCAAAAATCAGGGACAGCAATTCCTGGTCACTGGCGCTGGCGAGCAGCTCCTGGTCTAATCCCATTTCCTCTGCTCTGGCTCGGATTTTGGTTAAATTAATGCCTTTGCCATCATCACGGAGGGTAAGCTGGGTCTGGTTCCCCCTGTGGGTGGCTTTGATTTCAATAGTTCCCTTCGGCGGTTTCCCCATAGCCTGACGGGTGCTAGGGTCTTCAATGCCGTGGTCAAAGGCATTGCGCAATAAATGCATTAGGGGGTCACTCAGGGTTTCCAGGATGGTGCGGTCAATCAGGGTACCTTTCCCCACTACCTTCAGTTCTACTTGTTTACCATGCTCCACACACAAGTCCCGCAAAGCTCGGGAAAATCGTCCCACTAAATCAGATAAGGGACGCATCCGAACCTGAGTGAGATTGGTTTGCAGCTGCTTGGCAGTTTTGTTTAATTCATGGGCAATGCTATCAGTATCGTCTAGGGTCAATTCCAAATCGCTGGTGACTTCTTCGATTTGAACAATGGTTTCCATCACCTCCCTTGATAACAGGTGCAAGTCGCTGTAGGAATCCATCTCTAAGGCATCAAACCCTTCAACAGTAATAGCTAGGGGAGCAGGGGAAGCAGAGGAAGCAGAGGACACAGAGGAAGATACCGAAGATGGCAGGAAAAGTCCCTCGGGTTTGTTGGTTTCCCCATCCCCCTGTCTTCCTGTCATTCCTTTTGGGGTGGCAATCTGGTCATAAGATGTGCGCAGCTTGTGATTGGAGGCTTCGAGAATCTTGACCCGGCGGCTGAGGTTGTCTACTAGGGTGCGCAGTCGTCCCAGTTGCAGCGAAAGACCATTGCGCTCGATAGTCAGTTCTCCAAACAAGTCATTGAGTCGATCCAACTTTCGCACAGGAATGCGCACAGTATTTTCCTGGTGTGGGTCTTTTGAGGAGTCTTCCTGATTTTTCTCTCTCAGGAAGATCGGTTCAGGGGAAGGGGGGGAAGACAAGGGAGGGGGAGAAGACAAGGCAGAGGGGGAAGAGAAGGCAGAGGGGGAAGAGATGTTGAGATTGCTATCCACCCATTGAAATACCTTTACTTCCCCTTGGTCTTGCTGGTCTTGCTGGTCTTGCTGGTCTTGCTGGTCTTGCTGGTCTTGCTGGTCTTGCTGGTCTTGCTGGTCTTGCTGGTCTTGCTGGTCTTGCTGGTCTTGCTGGTCTTGCTGGTCTTGCTGGTTTTGCTGGTCTTGCTGGTCTTGCTGGTATGCCTCATCCCCTTGTCCGACTAGTTCTGGCTGATCGGTTTCCAATTCCCCAACTAATATAGCTTCCTGTGCGACCCCTGGGTGTGTAACTCCTCCTTCATTCTCCTGAAACTCCCTAACTTCGAGGCGGCAGGGTAAATGAGTCAGTTGACCAACCAGTACCAACGCCTGGGATTGCCGCCACAGCATTAGAGCTTGTTGGGCGATCGCTTCCACTTGGTCTGGGGCAGCTTCTAGCTGGTGATTGATGTCTTCGCACAACTGGCTAAAAGCCTCAAGCTGCAGCATTTCTCCTAACCCGCCTAATTCTTGAGCCATGATGGACACTTCTTCTAGCAAGCAGGGTCTTTCAGGGTCTGCTAATACCCCTTCTAGGCGAGCTAGACACCCTTCCACTTCTGTTTCAAACAGCATGGCAGTCACATTAGTGCCATCCTCTGCTCCTAACATAGTAGTTGCATCATCTGCGACCGGATCCCCTAGAATCTCGTGCAGTTGATCAAATACTGGGTTAGCTATGGTTTCTAGCCATTGGGAGTCTACCCGATTGCCCTGGCGGTTGATCTCGAGTACCTGGCGCAGACAGTCTACCCCCTGTAGGAGTAGACTTTCGAGTTGGTTTTCAATTGCGATCGCATTTTTCTTAGCCTTGAGAACTTTAAATGAATCCTCTAAGCGGTGAGTTAGGTGACTCAAAGTGCCATATCCCATCATCCCAGCTCCCCCTTTGACAGAATGAACCGCTCGCAGAATCCCATCCATTTTCTGATTATCAATGGCAGCGCTGGCTAAACCCAGCAGCACCGATTCAATGGTATCTAAGTATTCCTTTGCCTCTTCGAGAAACTGTAGCTGAATTTCCAGTTCTTTGTCCTGTGACATGTGTAGTGGTTAGTGGTTAGGGTTAGTAGTTAGTGCTTAGTGGTCATTAGTCATGATTGTGATCAACTTTAAACTTGCCAACCGATGTTTGTAATTCTTCAGCAATACTTACAGTGTCTTGGAGGGAGTCGGAGATATGTTCTGTTGACTGGTAGGTGCGTTCTGAGATTTGGGCAATGTCTTTCATTAAGTTTGTCACAGCGCTTGAGGTTTCCGCTTGGGAAACGGTGGCTTGGGATATGGATTGAATGAATTGGTCGATTTGGGTGGAGACGTTGAGGATTTGACCAAAACTGTCTTTGGCTTCTTGAACTAGATAGGTGCCTTCGACCACTTGGGTAGTTCCCAGTTCCATGGCTTCTACCACTTCGGAGGTACCTTGTTGGATGTTGTCTACAATTTGTTCAATTTCTTTAGTGGCCGTGGCAGCGCGAGCAGCGAGTTCCCCAACTTCTTCGGCAACCACTGCAAATCCTTGCCCCTCTTCCCCAGCCCGTGCGGCTTCTATGCCAGCGTTGATCGATAATAGGTTAGTTTGCAGGGCAATTTGGTTAATAAATGCCACCACTTGGGAAATTTGCTGGGAGGATTCCCCAAGGCGCTTGACTTTTTTTGCAGTTTCTGCTATTGTATCTCTTAAAATTAGAATACTGGTAACAGAGCGCTCAATAGCGTGGGTGCCGCTTTGGGCGGTGTTGGCAGCGGTATGAGCGACGGCAGCGGCTTGGCGGGCGTTAGAAGCTACCTCTTGAATAGAACGACTCATTTGAGCCACAGAATCTAGGGTGTTGGTGATTTCCTGGGTTTGTTGGAGAGCGGCTTCAGACAGTTGATGAATAGCTCCAGCATTGTCCCCAACGGACTGGTTTACCTCAGTGGCAGCAGTTTTGACTTGGGTAACAATCCTTCGTAGACTTTCGATTACGGCATTGAAGAAGTCAGCCACAGTGCCAATTTCCCCACTGAGGATCTCAGCCCTTACCGTGAGGTCACCTTGGGCAGCTCCTTCCACTTTATTGACCAGTTCTAACAGTTGCAACTGTAGGGATTCCCGTTGTTGCTGTTGCTCCTGGGAAACTACTTCCGCAGCAATGCGGGCTTGTTTGAGCTGCTCTACTAGCTTGGCTTGCTCAAGGGCAAAGCCCAATTGAATGGCCATCTGCCTGAAAAAGTTGATGTCTGATTCTTCCCAATGCCGGGTACCGGAACACTGATGGGCGACCAACAGTCCCAGTAATTTGTCCTCCCCTAAGATGGGGGCGACTAGGTTAGCTTTGACTTTAAACGGTTCAAGTTGACCCAAATAACAATCACTCAAGTCGGCCTGGTAAATGTTATCCAAGGCACTAACTCTACCATGCTGATACTTTTCCACATATTGGTGGGCAAAGCAGGGGTCAGCAATTTCTGCTCCTAGGGATTTCGGCCAGCCATGACCCACGGATTCGGCGACAATGGTTCCTTGCCAATTTTCGTCAAACAGATAGACTAGAACTCGGTCGGTTTTCAGAGCTTCTCGGATGCCACTGGTGGCTGACTGGTAGATTTCCTCGACTGTGAAGGATTGCCGGATACGGGAGGTAATCTCAATGACTTGCCCAGCTCGGTCGGCTTCAGCGGTTTTCACTGTGGCGAGACTGGCACCGCTTAAAGCTAGTCCTAAGTGGGTGGCTAATTCCTGTAGAAAGTCAATCTCATCGGTGCGCCATACCCGAGTCCTAGAACACTGATGAGCTACCAATAAGCCAATTAGATTATCGACCCCCACAATCGGGACAACCAGATTTGCCTTCACTTGCAGTCGGTTCAACAACTGCATATGGCCCGAGGAATATTTCTCTGCTTGGACATCACTGGTGGGCACAACCCTGCCCTTGCGGTAGGCTTCCAGCAATTTTCTGGGAATACAAGCATCGGTGATTTCGTTGGCGATCGCTTTTGGCCAAGGGGAGTCTACCGCTTCAGCCACAATGGTTCCCCGATAGCCTGGGTCAAAATAATAGATCACCACCCGCTCAGCAGCTAACTTTTCCTTAGCAGCATTAACCACTAAATCAAAGGCATGGGCTTTTTCATCAGGTTTGGCAGCATGGGTGACAACATCAGCAAATAACTGGGCCTTGTTTAGGGAAGCTTGTTGGTTAGCAACTAGGGTCTGTAGCTGAGATGCCATGCGGTTGATATTTGACCCAAGTACCCCTAGCTCATCAGTTCCCACTAGCTCCAAACGGGTATCCAGTTCCCCTTCGCCGAGGGCTTTCACTGCGTTGGTAGCTGCTAACAGGGGACTGGTCAAACGGTTAGCGAGATAGACAGCTACTGCAGCAACTAATAAGGTGGTCAGGGAGGTTCCGAGGGTCAGGGTCAGGAGTAATTGCCGCTGGGGCAGAAATGCGATCGCATCTGGGGTGGCCATGACTGCTACCCAGGGCAGGTCAGGTAAGTCGTTGATTTTACGAAAGGGGGTATAGGCTAGCAGATCCTGATGCTTTTTGACCTGATCAGATGTGACTAGAGTATTTGGTTTATCAGCAGTTAGCAGTTCTTTGGCGTCCGGGAATACCTTGGTTAGGGGCTGATTAACGATCTTGCTTTGGTTGGAGAGAAAAATTTTACCGTTGGTGGTATTGATTAAGTAAAGTTCTTCGCGATCGCTGCCCATCAGGTTGATCGAATCTTGAAGGTATTGGATGGGCATCCGGGATTGGATAACTGCGACCAGCTTTTGTGTATTTTCGTCAAGTACCGGTGCAGCTAAGTAAAGGGATAACTGACCAGACGCATCCGAGTGTATCGGTTGACTAATCGCCGGTTGTTTGGTCTTGATCACCTGCTCAAAATAAGACCGGGAGCTGGGATTATCTACCGGAGTCTGATTAGATTTGGCAATCACTTTGCCTGTTAAGTCGAAAACAGCTATACTGTCGTAGACTTGGTAAATGTCTTCGTAGCGGTTTAATAATAGGGATTGTCTTTCTGAAAGGGAGCTGGTCTGCTGTTGACTGGAATTAGTAAAAACTGGGAGCGTAGCTAGAACTCGAATATCGGCATAGCGGTCTTGTATGAAGCCCTTGAGGTTGTCTTCTAGGCTAACTACCCTAGCAATGTTATTTTGGGAAATTTCTTGGGTAATAGATTGGTTAGCTAAGTTATAGGCAATAGAGCCAATCAGCAGCACAGGAATAGTGCCTAGGGTGATGAATAATGATGTTACTTTAGTTTTTAAGCTGAGTTTAAGACCCCCAGAGCGTTTGGAACTGCTAGGTGCTTCAGAGGAGCCTATAGGCT
>NZ_JAAHIG010000344.1:0-9325 GCF_010692305.1 Moorena sp. SIO4G3
AGGGGAGCTAGTCCTGGATGAATATTTGTACATTATCTATAGCCCCCTCATGGGTAATTGCTTGCTCTACTGGAAAATAGTACTAATGTTTAAGCATTGCAAGACCTGCTCCCCAGCGGATCTGGGAATAGAGCAGTTGGCATCTAAACTAATTTATTTATTCTTGCCAATTAAGAAGTGGACTTTATCTTTTTCACCCCATTTTAATAATTAACTTATCTACAAATTCCTATAAATAAAAAATAATCAGTTAACTATTGACCCATACTTGAACATGAACACACCAGGTATAAATTCCAGGTTGAAGCTTATTTGCTTGTTCGCGTACCGTGGCCGTTCGCGCAGCTTGGCCTACGGCCTTAAGGCCAAGATTCAGAAGATAACTTTTAACCTAGCAACCTAGTAACCTGGTAATAGCGTTTCGGTTTACATATTAATTGTAAACATTGATGGAGAGATGGGCGGATGGGAAGAGAGTTAATTGAGACAAATGCAAGTTGTAAACAATTCCGATGCTATCAGATTTGATATAACCTGTAACCTATAACCTATAACCGGCAACCTGTAACCTATAACCTATAACCGGCAACCTGTAAGGGATAACCGGCAACCGACAACCTGTAACCTGTAACCTGTAACCTGTAACCTGTAACCTGTAACCTGTAACCTGTAACCTGTAACCTGTAACCTGTAACCTGTAACCTGTAACCTGTAACCTGTAACCTGTAACCTATAACCTGTAACCTGTAACCTGTAACCTCCTCACCATCTGTAGCTCGAATAAATCAAATTGGGATAAGCTGTTAAGCATTTATTTTGATGGCTCACAAGCCTTGCTGTAAGAGGTCTAGGCTTCAAAAATCCCAATTTAAATGCGTGTGAGCTTAAGGTTTACTTTATGAATAAGATTTAAAGTTATAGCCCTAAAAATAAAGGGATTATAAATACGGATTTTGTACAAAAAGTATTTATACAAAAAATATACATTAAAAATACATTTTAAGCTGAATTTAAACCTGATGAAAAACACGAGGTTCCTAGGATTAGTTTATAGCCAAAAAAAATTGTAATTGACTGATTGAACCACCATGAAAAACCCTATGGCTATCCCATAAAACCACAGTTTGCTCTTCCAATTGCATCACTATTATGGTCAGCTTTTAGAAGTTTGTTGAGCTGGTTTTGCAAGCTCAACCCAGTCCCAGTGCTAAGTACCTGAAAATAAATAAAGTTAACGTTGTCAACAATTGTCAAGGCATTGAATCCCTCTCTGTTTCGTGTTGCCTTGTCCGAAGTTCCCTTTTCTTAACAGTTTACTTTAATTTTATTCTACTACTTAACCGCTTAACCGCATCTATACTGACAAACCCGTAAAACTGGTGGTAATTCCTAAATTTTAGGATTTTTGTCGGAAATCAGGCAATTTATGCCATCGCTAGAGTTGCTTAGCTCAAAGAGACACAAATTAGCTCTCCACCTAAATGCGAAGTTGGAGTGACTTTTACGGAGATATGACCAGAAGACCTTAATCACTCGTTAGTACCATGACTCAATCCATAGCAAAGACCTATTCCCGTCTGAACGTATTTCTAGCAACTACTGCGACTACTTTGGTTGGTATGCTGGCGACTACTGGTGCAGCTAATGCAGCTAGTATCACCCATACTCAGACCATTGAATGGCGACCGACAACTGTTGATAAATCTTTCATTCTCCCCAAATTCGATGAGGCTTTGGGGACTCTCGAAAGTGTCACGATTGACCTGATCGGATTTGTCAAGGGAAATGCCCGTGCGGAAAGCCAGGAAGGCGCTCCGAGTACAGTAACCTTGGATCTGGCATCTGAAATTGCCTTAATCTTGAGTGAACCTGATATTACCCTAGTTGAAGTGAAGCCCCTAGTTTCAGAACAGGTTAGTCTCGATAGCTATGACGGTGTACGTGATTTCGCAGGATCTTCTGGAGTCACATTGCCTGAGCGTACTGCTTCGGATAGCACAAGTAATACGTTTATGTCTGGGGACTCTGAGTTGAGTTACTTTTTAGGATCTGGAGACCAGGACTTGATATTCACAGCCCTTGGTACTTCCACAGTAACGGGTGCGGGCAATTTGCTTTCTGGGTTCCAGACACAGGTAGGAGGGGAAGTTACATTGACCTACGAGTACCAGTCCGTGCCAGAACCTACCAGTGTTATCGGTCTTGGTTTGGTAGGACTGGGGTTGTTGACACAAACCAAACGGAGTAAGAAGATTTGAAAATTATTTAATATTGCTTTTGCCATAGTGTATCAACCGAAGTTTCACTAAACTGGAAACTTCGGTTTTATATTGTTTAGCTGTCCGGCAAAAGAAGCCCCACACCTAATGCGCAGCATAGGTGTGGGATGAATTTTGCACAGAGTATGTATGGAATTGCTATAATATATGTACTGATAAACAAAGCCGTTCGCGAAGCGTGGCCAAAGGCCTTAAATGCTGGGCAAGTCAGCTATTTAACTAGCGAAAAAATCGAATTTTTGTATTGTTCCGGCGCGGAGGGGCATCCCGTGTCGTTAATAAAGCTTACCGAGTATCCGAACCGTTGGGTGGAGTTGGTAATTAGGGTCGATGCCCGGTATTATCCGGGGCACCTCCGATTCAGAACCGTGCGTGAAACTTTCGCCTCACACGGCTCCTAGATATCCTTTCCTTTCGGAATGCTCCAATGTATCTGTTGATGGCAGCTACGATGAACTGCTAATAGGTTCTTTCTTGACCAGTTGCCGTGGTCTCCATCAATGTGATGAAGCTGTACATCCTCGTCTTCTATGAACCTTAATCCACAGTGTCCACAGGAATGGTTTTGCTTTTTCAATGGGTCCGAGGTAGCATCGGAGTATAGACGTGAGTTACGTTTACTCCAATAAACTAAGTCACCGTCATAGGGTGACTTAGCCCCTTTTACATTCTTGTGCTGATTTTGTGTGTATCCTACTTTAGGGAATGCCTTTTTACATAGTTCATTTGCTTCCCATCGGTTTATCTTCTTCTCCTTCCTGAACTTTCGATTTGCTGTTTTGTTCATGAACCATAGGGAATCCCTACTGCTGCCCATGTAGCAGCTTGAGTGATAGTTACGCCATCCGCGCACAATGGGGGCTAGCTTCTTGGCTTTTACTCTTGCACCATAATTCGAGCTGTTTACGATGGTTTTAATCTTCTTTCGTATGTTCCTATGATTTTCCTCTGAGGGAATACATCGGAATTTTCCGTTTTTCTGGACTCGAACATGCCAGCCCAGGAAGTCAAATCCATCTGTCGCTCTAGTTACTTTGGTCTTTTCTTGACTGACTTTCATTCCCCTTTCTGCTAGAAAGGCAGATACCTTTCCGAGGATTTTGTCAGCATCATCAATGGGCTTTAGGATGAACACCATATCGTCGGCGTACCTTAGACTTGTGTGTATATCCTCTATTCCGTTTAGTGCCACATTTGCTAGTAATGGGCTTACCACTCCCCCTTGTGGGGTTCCTTGTTCTGGAAACTCGACGGAGACCCCTGCCTTTAGGCATCTGAATATTCCCGTCTTAATTTTTGCCGGTGCTATAAGCCTTTCCATAATACAGGTGTGGGAGATACGGTCAAAGCATTTTTCGATGTCTAATTCTATGACGCTCTTAATCAGTCCATTGCAGGTAGATTTCAGATTGTCGAATAGTCTTTTTTGGACGTCCTGGGCACACCTGCCCGTTCTGAACCCGTAACTATTCTTGCTGAAAGTCGCCTCATGGGCTGGTTCTAGGGCTAATTTCACTAAACACTGCCATGCTCTGTCGGCTATGGTTGGTATCTTTAACATTCTTACTTTCCCATTCTTTTTAGGGATTGGGATTTCACGTAATCCGCTATGTTTCCAGTCGTGGCCATAGTGTTTCAATGTCTCCACCAATTCCATGCGTTCCCGGTAATTGAGGCTTGACTTTCCATCAATTCCCGCCGTTTTCTTGCCTTTATTGAGCTGTGTCACTTGCCGGACTGCTAAAAGCTGTGCTGAACGGGATTTCAGAATCAGTTTTTGTAGAGACCTAGCTTTTTTGAGGTCACCAGCTCGAACCGCTTTGAATACTCTCTTCTGTAGGCGGAAAAGGTCTAAGCGAAGTTTTTTCCACTTTTGACTCTTCCAGAGGTCGCTATATTTACACATGCGTCTACCTATACTCTCCTAAGGTTTGTATTTTCTGGATACCCGTGCTCAGTTTTTAAGAGCACATCTTACCCGACAGTGGGGATTGAGTTTGGCATAACTTACCGTAGGTTCGACCGGCCTACAGACCCATATTTGCTGTCGTTTTTACTCGTTCCATCTGTTAGATTGTTCTGACGATTTAGGGCAGTCCATTTTGCCTATTCCCTCCTCGAAGATTACGGATACCGCTGCTATAGCTCCGTGAGAATATAAGGAATCAAGTCTCGCATATACTAGTTAGATTGCGGCTTGCGTGTTAGACACTTTTTTAGGACTTTTGTTAATCTACCCATGTCGTCTCCCTTTTAGCGGCAGTGTCACGCATCTAATTCGTGTCTGATTCCGCCCTGATGCCAGCTTCATTCTGATAGAATGCCGTCTATCTCGATGTGGCCAAGGTAAGGAGTCACATGTCTTCCCATGGGGTAGGGTTTTCACCTCCATCCAAAACAGATAGTTGGACTTGTGAGTTAATTCTCACGCACCCCTAAGTCATACCCCTCCTGTTTCAGGAGGCTCCTACTTAGAACGAGCCGCACAGAAGCCCACACTGTAATCTTTGATTCAGTGTGGGAGTATGTCACTGATTAGTCATCTGGTAAGCATATGCGCTACGCACACGCGTGCGCGTTCAGCTATCAGCTATCAGCTATCAGCTATCAGCCTTTGGCTGAGCGCTGACGGCTGAATGCTTAAGTCATCTGACCAATTAACAATGGCTAATCACTAATCACTAATCACGCTTTGAAGAAACTATTCCCACTCTATGGTTCCAGGAGGTTTAGAGGTAATATCATACACTACCCGATTAACTCCCTTGACTTCATTAACAATCCGGTTGGAAATAGTTTCAAGTAAGTCATAAGGTACTCGTGACCAGTCAGCGGTCATACCATCTTCACTGGAAACAAACCGCAATACAATCGGATGAGCGTAAGTGCGCTTGTCCCCCATTACTCCGACACTGCGTATTGGGAGCAGCACGGCAAAGGCTTGCCAAAAGTCGTTATACATTCCCTGTCGGCGAATTTCATCTCGAACGATGAAATCAGCATCTCGCAGAATATTCAACCGTTCTGGGGTCACTTCACCAATGATGCGAATCGCCAACCCTGGTCCGGGGAAGGGATGTCGGCGCACAATCGCTTCTGGCAAGCGGAGGTCACGACCGAGTTGGCGCACTTCGTCTTTAAATAGCTTGCGTAATGGTTCTACCAGCTTGAAGCGCAGGTTTTTTGGTAAGCCTCCGACATTGTGATGGCTCTTGATTTTCACAGCTACCCGCTCACCGGTTTTGGGATCAACGTTGGTATGGGCTGATTCAATCACATCGGGATAGAGGGTACCCTGAGCTAAATAATCAAATGGACCAAGACGCTGGGATTCTTCTTCAAAGACGCGAATGAATTCGTGACCGATGCGGCGACGCTTTTCTTCTGGGTCAGTGACACCAGCAAGGCGATCCAAAAAGCGATCGCGAGCGTTTACATACTCTACTTGAATAGAAAATTCTTCCTCAAATAGCTTCACCAACTGCTCTGGCTCGCCTTTGCGCATGAAGCCTTGGTCAATAAACATACAAGTTAGTTTATCCCCAATGGCGCGATGGAGTAAGAAAGCAAGGGTAGACGAATCTACTCCACCAGACAGAGCCAGCAGAACCCGTTTGTCCCCTACCTTGGCACGCACTTCTCGAATCGCTTCCTCGATAAAAGCAGCAGTGGTCCACGTGGGTTCACACTCGCAGATGTTGTAAACAAAGTTACGGATTAGGGCAAGACCATCGGTTGAATGCACAACCTCTGGATGGAATTGCACGCCATAAAGTTTTTTCTGATAGTTAGCAATGGTGGCACAAGGGGTATTCTGAGTATGGGCAAGGACTTCAAAGCCATCTGGCAAAGTCACACAGGAATCTCCGTGGCTCATCCACATGGTTGAGTGGTCTCGCACATTGCTCAGTAAGTCAGTGGGGTGATCAATTAGTAAGGCGGCTTTGCCATACTCAGCTTTTTTTGCCCTGGTGACTGTTCCACCTAGTTGTTGCACCATCAACTGCATCCCATAGCAAACCCCTAGCACGGGTATACCGAGATTCCAAATTTCTGGGTCACATAGGGGGGCTCCATCGTCATAGACGGAATTGGGCCCTCCAGAGAGAATGATGCCCTGGGGATGAAGCTGCTGTAGCTGTTCAGCTGTGGTCTGATAGGATAGTACCTCGGAGTAAACGTTAGTCTCGCGAATGCGACGAGCAATCAGTTCCGAGTATTGAGAGCCGAAGTCCAGAATCACAATCATCTGGCGATTCAACTGCTCTCCTAGAGAGGCTACAGGCAATGCCTCTTTCTGGTAAGATAGTTTGTTGGTCCTTAGGGTTACTGCTGTGTTCGTCATGTTTAGTTGTGTGAATGTACGAACAGGTCGCTGCCTAGGTGTGCTTCTGGGCAGCATAAATTGATTCCTATGAACAGATAGGTTGAAAGCTGATGGTTTCCGTAAATTAATCCTTCAACGCCCCAACACTTTGATGTGGATGGTAGCGCTGGCATTAACCAGTTAGTCTGAGTCGTAGACTCTCATCGACGATACAGAACTCTATCTGTTTACGGTTATGTCAGTTTCCACTCCCACACGCACTTCATAGACCTGCCTGGCAGTGGTATGTCTGTTGACACTCTCGTGACTTCTAGTCAGGAGATTTTTCAGGGTTTCAGTTTATATGTCCTGAAATCCGAAGTTTCAGCTGATAATCAGGTTAATTTATCATACATTGGGTTCGGCTACAAGATCCGCCCGCCAATGTATGAAGATTTATAAAAATTTATCACAAATTTGAAAATAATGTGCAACCTGTGGGACTGGTAACGATAATTTGGCGATCGCGATCGAATAATACGGAGCCAATCTGGATATGCTGCTCACTGTGTTTGCGGATGTAGTCAAAGCAGCGTTGGTCAATGGTCAATGCGATCGCATGATAAACCTGATTTACCCAATCAGTGCCATGAGTCTGATCCCATTGACGCAGACAATGGAGAGCAGCTTCAGTGGTTTGACTGCCAAATACTTGCCTGATCAGTGGGGTTGGTACTCCTAACTGCGCACAGTGAGCAGTGAGAATTTCCAGTCGTCCATCAGCTAGGTGGTGGTGAGTGTGAAAAATTCCTCCAGCCAGTTTAATTAACTTCCCATGATAGCCAAATAACAAAATTTCTGGCACCTGGCAGTATCCAGCTGCTACCAACAATGGTCCAAGCCAATTAGCTGTTTTAACCAGCCGCTCGGGATTAATCCCCAAGCCTCGCGCCAAATCTAAGCCATTTTCTCCCACACAAAACACTAGTGTTGTGGAATGTGAGGAGGCTTGCTCTTTTAGCAATTTGCTGGCTTTTGCTTTTAATTCTTCCTGGTAAGCAGCTAATTGACCAGGAGCACTCAGAGGCTGGGAAATGCCAGTCGTTCCTAGTAGAGAAAGTCCTTCTACTACACCAAAGGCAGAATTAGAAGTACGCTGTGCCAACTTCCGCCCTTCCGGCAAGATAATCGTCACCTGAATTTTCTCTGAGGGTGCTAGCAGAGAACTCAAGTTATGGTGCAATAGTTTCTCGGCGTAAGCATAGATGGCTGGTTTGCCTCCGGCATTGATTTGTCGTCCAATTCCTTCGCCTCCCAATAACTGTATCGATTTAGTTTGCTCCGAGGAACCCCATTCTACAACTGCCCAAATCGGGGTATTACGGGTAAGGTCAAGGTTATCACCAGGGTTAGAGTGAGTGATAGCTAGCGCTAACCCTTCTCGAATCCTAGCCACTTGCTCAATGGGAATGTCTACGGTTTCAGGAGGGTTAATTAAGTCCACTGACACCGTTTCCACGGGTTGGTCGTTGCGTAACTGATGGAGGGCGGCTATTGCTGAGGCACAGGCGAATACCGGTAAGGTATATCCAGATTGAGGTAGGGAGGTGGTCATTTGACACTCCCCGTCCTAAAAGGACGGGGATTCTTACTTCAACGAGCTGTCTTGCGTATAGCAGGTCGGAACCAAAAAAAGTAGAGGACAATTCGACCTAAGAGTTTAGATCTATGATCCAGGTTTCGGTGTGCCCCACCGTACCTTTCTTTATATATAGATAGATACTTTTTTAATCTAATTTTTTTCATAGACGTTTAAGTCGTTGTCTTGATGCAGTCGCTCATGGGGGAAACCCCCAAGACCGCGCTGCATCGCTAGACCAAATTACGCAATATGTATCTCTTACATATTTTTTACGTTGCCTACTTATTGATTAGATAGTATTTATCTATTTTTTTAGTTTAATTTTTATTATAAAATAACACGCTCTGTGAAAACTGTCAAGTTTTAGCTTAAAAAGAAAGCCGTCCTATAAGGACGGGGCGCGATTACCCAATTTTTTCGGTAACCAGGTGAAATTTGCGATCGCTTAGTTCTTCATTGTCTAATTGGTAATTGGTAATTGGTAATTTGTATACCAAAGGGAACAGGGAACAGGGAACAGGGAGTAGGGAGTAGCGATGCAGCGCGGTCTTGGGGAGGCAGCGCGGTCTTGGGGAGGCAGCGCGGTCTTGGGGGTTTCCCCCACTCGCTATTGCCGTGGTCCCCCCCACTCGCTATTGCCGTGGTTTCCCCCATGAGCGACTGCATCAAGACGGGAGTAGGGAAAAGGGAACAAAAATTCTCACAATTCATTTAGGATTCGTGTAGTTACCGATTACCGTAAACCAAAAATCCCCAAACTAGTTGATATTTGAGGTTTGTTTATTCCTATACTATCCAGTGTAATATGATTTTTTTCTGCTTATCTTAACTATCACTATTGGCAAGGTATTATTCCAGGTAAATCTTGATTTATTATTAATTTTTTAATTATTTTTTTGAGTAACAAGTTTAAACTAACAATACTAATTCGTGTAGGAATTGTGATAATTTTTGATGCCCTATTCCCTACTGCCTACTGTCTACTGCCTACTGCCTACTGCCTACTCCCTGTTCCCTTTGCTATAGTTCCAAGGGTTTGATATAAGGCTTGAGTATGTATCCAACCTACAAAACCACTGTAGAGACAGTCTCCTTCAG
>NZ_JAAHIG010000345.1:0-9312 GCF_010692305.1 Moorena sp. SIO4G3
CCAGTGGGATTAAGAAAATTCCTGAACCGGAAAATCCTTATTATTACTAAACTCTAGGGAGTAGGGAGTAGGGAGTAGGGTGTGGGGTGTGGGGAGTAGGGAGTAGGGAGTAGGGAGTAGGGAGTAGGGAATCGGGAATCGGGAATCGGGAATCGGGAATCGGGAATCGGGAATCGGGAATCGGGAATCGGGAATCGGAGTTCCGTAAATTGAATTTATCTCAATTCTCCCCATCTCCCTACCTCCCCATCTCCCCATCTCCCCATCTCCCCATCTCCCTACCTCCCTACCTCCCCATCTCCCCATCTCCCCATCTCCCTACCTCCCCATCTCCACACTACATTTCCCCACACTTTCCAGACAGCCGCCAAGACCCATCCGGTGTCACTGTAGTTGGATTAGCGGTCAGAAAGATATTCCCATCAGCATCAATCATGATGCCTTGAGCTTCTATAATCCGTTTTCGCTTAGGGGTAGTGGGGGGCTTAACGGGGGAATTCACGAATGCCGTACGGGAGCGATAACGCCCACGGGCAGAGGGACGGCGTATGTCTTCCCAATGGCTATTGCTGCTGATTTCACCTGGGCGAGGGGGTAAGCCGCCACGTCCAGTATTGATCAACCTACTGCTAGTGCTATTACCCGGTTGACAGCGCTGGTAAAATTCAGCATTGCCTGCTTCTGTGGGTAAGCTGTTTGGTTCGCGCTCCAGAGGGTCATACCTGATGTTGAAAGTTACATTACCATCATCTCTACCACTGGCATCGATATCATTTTTTTCATCGTCTGGGAAGGCTTTGCGCTCTTTAATATCACCCAAAATACTTAAGGCATTGATAGTGATATCACCCCCTTGACCCGTTGGAGCTTTGGTAAGGATATCGCTACCATCAGGAGGAGTTGCGGGAAAGGCAATCAGAAATTCGGTGTTAATTTCAATGTCACCACCCCTGAGGTTTTGCAAATCCTTATTTTTAAAAGCCTCAGCAGAAATCTTGCCGCCATCTCGCAGTATGAGCTGATTAGTATAGATTTTTATGTCTCCACCTTTTATCTGCTTAATACCATCACCCCTTGCTGTTTCTAACACACGACTAAATACACCACTAGGACATATAGGAACCTTGCAAAGCTTGCGATCTATCATCCTTACCCCATTAACGATGACCTGATCCCGTGCCTTAATTGTGACCTTACCCCCATCTCCTTTCCCTTCTGTCTGAGACATAATGGCACCACCATTGGTAAGGAAAAGTGACCCAGTTTCTATCAAGACCTTGCCGCCATTGCCATTTCCCTCTTTGTTAACCCTACTTAGGATAGAGTTAGGGCCTCTGTCGAAGGTGACTGTTTCTGTAGCAATAATCGTTACCGAACCGGCATTCCCTTGCCCTTGAGTGTTGGATTGGAGCGAACCATTAGTTAACGAAACCGACCTAGCCTCGATCCTGATGTTGCCAGCTTTACCTTCACCTTTGTTCTCGATACTAGTTATAGCAGTACCACTACTCTCTTGATTCTTGGTGCGAAAGGAAACTTGATCACGGGCAACAATTTTAATATCCCCCGAGTTACCAACGGATTTATCATTAGATTCGGCATCGGTCTGTCGATCTCCAACTCTGACTTGCAGTTGAGCACCATCAATTAGAAACAAGGAACCTGTGTTAATAAAAATACCACCACTGTTACCTTCAGCACCTTCTCTGATAATATTGACTAGACCGGTTGCTCGATTAGATATATCCGTATTATTTGATGATTTGTTTACGAATCGCTCAAAGGTGACTGTATCATCAGCAACAATGGTAATTGTCCCGGCATCTGCTTTACCAAAGGTACTGGTTTCGATCTGAGCACCATTTTTGGCATAGAGGGAGCCAGTATCGATAGTAATATCCCCACCCTTTTTGTTGCCAAAGGTGTTGCTAATAATGAAACTTTTGTCAAGGGATATTTGACCATTTGTAATTAAGGTAATATCCCCTGCTTGCCCAGAAGCGGAAGAAGCCTCAATGCGATCGCTTATGTCAATCCCCCCGCGATAATCAATCAAGACCTCCCCACCATTCCCTGAAAACCTCTTGTTACTCTGATCTACCTCAAACTTATCATTGACTACTTTGGCTACGGTACCATCACCAGTCAGAAGGGAACTAATTTTAAGGGTTTCACTCACTAAGGATGGGTTAGCTTGATACTGATTGGTTAACAATACCAGTCCATTCGCTGCTTTAATATCAATCTTGCCAATTTCGATATCCGCACTAGTAGCAGCAGTGCTAAAGTTAGGGGCTAGGTTACCACTATCGGTATTTCCTGGAAAACCGCCGAGTAATGTCCAATCTATACCAGCACGGATATCTAAGGTAGGTCGCTTACTGCCATCAATAACTACAGAGGTTCTCGCTTCGTCCGACAAGGTCAAATTAGCCAGACTCGCCAAGAACGGATTGGAGTTACTAGGGCTAATCGTATTATCTCCGGTATCGGTAGAGTTAATTTCGATGTCACCAACCGTTACACTACCTCCTGCCAAAATATGGAGTGATGCTCCGGTATAGTTTCCTAACCTGACATCCCCATTGGCCAGAATAATCGGATCATTGGGACTGATGAAATTCCCTGGGTTACCATCCAACTGCTCAATGATGATATTTCCGCCAACGGTATAGTTAGTATCTCCTGTGATCGGATTATGCGATCGCAACCGTAAATCGGAACCAGCAAATAAACCACTTAGGACATGGTTCTTTGCTGCAATAGTAATTGACTGATTACCCTGGATTACCAGCAAACCACCGGCATTGGCCACAAAGGGTTGCGCTACACTATCGGTGATGTTGACTGTATCTTCTGCCAACAGAGTCAAATTCCGACCAGCATCCAGTTGACCCTGTAAATCCAGATTGCCAGCGGCTAGGGTCAAGTCTTTTCCAGCAGCTAAATTCCCAGCATTTGTAATTGTTGTCCTCGGGTCATATTTCCCATACTGCAATCCTGGAGTAATATTAATCGTTAACAGTGGTGGGGCTTGTGGGGATGTGGCACTAAACTCGACCCCATCACCAAATACCAGACTATTGGCAGTAGACGCAAAAAAGGAACCAGCTACATCTAATCTGGCGTTCGGTCCAAACACAATACCATTGGGATTGAGCAAAAACAGATTTGCTGCACCATCTACTCCCAAAGTGCCTAGAATATTGGATATATTACTACCGGTTACCCGGGTTAGTATATTGTCGATCCCAGAAGGATTAGCAAAATAAACCCGTTGCAGTTCTCCTACATTAAATTCTTGGAAACTGTGAAATAGGTTAGCCCCTCGTGTTGCACCACCTTCGATCTTATCGGCTATTTCTCCTCGGACAGTGGTATTAGGTATCACCACAGACCCTTCTGCACCCAATGTCTGATCCGGAACTATGTCAGCCAAGGCATAGTCGGCCAAAAGACAGTTTCCCGAAATACCTACAGTTACCCCACCCAGAGTGAGCGACATTGCTGTAGCCCAGCCTCCGGTCAGGGTGAGCAATCGCTTTCCTGCACCCATATTCAGTTCAAGTTATTTTTTGCGTTCGCTTTTAGCGGCTCCTAGGTCGCATCGCGTTAGGGTAATTCTATCAGTTCTTGCTTATTCCCGATTCCCGTTCCCCTCCTGGGAGGGGTTAGGGGTGGGTTCCGATTCCCGATTCCCGTTCCCCTCCTGGGAGGGGTTAGGGGTGGGTTCCGATTCCCGATTCCCGTTCCCCTCCTGGGAGGGGTTAGGGGCTTTCAGGTGTATGATTTTAACAAAAGAGGAAAAAAGGACTAAAAACCTTAGTACACCATTGGACTGTAATCGATGATCACACAGGCTCCGAAAGGGTATCAAGAATGGTTCAGAGTAGTGATGAGGAATATGCCTCATCTGAGCAAATCTCAGGCAGTGGGATTAGCAATGTGGAGCTTTGGTATTGCCATCACTCAAAGTTGTGGATTATCAACAGTAGCCGTATTTTTAGCAGAAATCCAACATCGATCAGAAAACAATGTTAGAGAGCAATTAAGGCAATGGTACAAGGAAAAAAGTCAGAAATATGGCAGAAAGCGACAGGAAATAGAAGTCAGTGAAAGCAATGCATTCTTATTGCTGTGGATATTAAGTTGGTGGTCATCCGAGGAAAAAAGCCTAGTGCTGGCTGCAGATGCATCCACATTGGGTAAGCGTTTTACAGTCTTGGTAATTAGTGTGGTCTACCGTGGCTGTGGAATACCTGTAGCTTGGAAAATTGTGGGTGCAACCGAAAAAGGGAGTTGGCAACCTTACTGGCATCAGCTGTTAAAGCAGGTCAAACAGGGGATCCCGGATGATTGGTTTGTGATCGTCACCACAGACCGAGGCTTGTATGCTAAATGGTTTTATCAAGGGATTGTGGCTAATGGCTGGCATCCTTTGATGCGGATTAATGCTCAAGGATATTACCAACCATCCCAGGTTTTGGGTGACCAACCCCCATCGTTTTTACCTCTGTCTGGGCTAATCACTGAGGTTGGTCAGCATTGGAGTGGTCGAGTCAGATGTTTCCGAACCAACTGTGTCGATGGCACTCTCTTAGCTCGCTGGGATCACGGTTATGCTGACCCTTGGTTAATGTTAACGGTATGACGTCCACAACAGGCTCAAATCTACTGGTATAGTATGCGTAGCTGGATTGAATGCTTGTTCAAAGACATTAAGCGTGGTGGTAAAGGTAGTCATCACACCAAAATGACTGACCCCAAACGTGCCGAAAGACAATGGTAACGCTATTGCTGTGGCGACTATTTGGTTGGTTGGCGTCGGAGGATTAACTGACACTAGTTTATCTGGGAGTAGTTTATCGGTTGAAACTGACGACGATGGCCTCAATGCCTTACCGTTGCAATTTTCGACCCACTCTCAACAACCTTTGTCTTTAAGTTGTTTTCGACGAGGTTTTTTACGTATTCTGGCATCTGTCATTCAACAAATGCCTTTACCTATGGGTTGTTTTTCTCCCTCATTTTCTCTGTCTTCTGCATAAATCTTAAAATCATACACCTAAAAGGGGGTTAGGGGTGGGTTCCGATTCCCGATTCCCGTTCCCCTCCTGGGAGGGGTTAGGGGTGGGTTCCGATTCCCGATTCCCGTTCCCTATAAATCCCGGCAAGAGAAATAGTGATACCAAGGCTTGGGTGGGCTAGTGGTATCGGTAGGGAAAGAGGTGAGAATAATCCTACCATCGGGACCCGTCATCCAGCCTTGAGCTTCTACAATCCGTTTGCGCTGAGACTTCTGTGGCACAGAATTCTGTTCGGTGGAGGATGTTAATAGTTGACCGAAATCTAACAATAATTTACACTATTTACCAAAGAGTGTTAGATTTTAGGGATGGCACTTGTCCCAATCCGTAAGGCGGTCGAACTTACGGGACTCTCTCCAAACACTCTGAGGAAATACGCAGACAATGGCACTCTCAAATGCGAGCGAACCCCTGGGGGAACTAGACTCTTTGACTCAGGAGATCTTTGCCGTTTTGGAAAAGATCCAAGGTCTAACAGATCAAAATCCTGCACCATTTGTTACTGCCGAGTCAGTAGTACAAAGCAACGAGACGATCTCGCTCGTCAAGTCGCCTATCTGCATTCCTTGTTCCCAGAAGCAGAGATCATCAAAGACATCGGTTCCGGCCTCAACTACAAAAGGAAAGGTCTTAGAACCATACTGGAACGAATTGTGTGCGGAGATAAGCTCACGATTGTTGTTGCCTGTAGAGACAGACTTACCCGATTTGGGTTTGAACTCATTGAGTACTTGGTTAGAAGTTACCGTAAGAGTAGTGCAGCCTTTATAGTTGGTAAATTATGCAGCATAGGGTCTTGGTTTTGTAGTAAGGCTGCACTACTCTAAGGTTTCATCTCCGGTCAGTCTCAACGGTGGAAAAATCTTGGTTCTCGACCAACCTGAAAGTTGCCCAGAATCAGAGCTTACCGCAGATCTTCTCTCAATCATTCACGTCTTCTCCTGCCGGGTCCACGGACTCAGAAAATACGGTCAAAAAATCAAAGAAGATTCGTCTGTTCCTAAAACCTGAGCAGCGATTGGCCGTAGGCCACGCTACGCGAACGCTTGTCCGTAAGTGGTTTGGAGTATCCCGTTATGTCTTCAATAAAACAGTAAAAATCCTACAAGGTGGCGAGGTCAAAGCCAACTGGAAAGCAATCAAGACTGACATCTTGAATGACCTACCCGAGTGGTGCAAAGAAGTACCTTATCAAATCAAATCTATAGCGATAAAGGACGCTTGCACCGCTGTCAGGGAGGCCAAGAAAAAATACAAGAAAACCTTTCAGATTAACCGAGTAAGATTTAGATCAAGGAAAAATCCTGTTCAATCTTGCTATATCCCGAAATCAGCAGTTTCAGAGGCGGGGATATACCACACAAAACTAGGAAACTTAATTTATTCTGAGGTTTTGCCCACAGATATCTGCGACTGCCGACTAGTTAGTAAGAATGGAGAGTATTACTTAACAGTCCCTCACAAGGTTGCTAAAACGATTGCCGAGAACCAAGGTAGAGTAGTAGCTATAGACCCTGGAGTTAGGACTTTTTTAACTTTCTTTAGTGAGACATCTATAGGGAAAATTGGGAACGGAGATTTTTCTCGCATCCAGCGATTATGCCAACACCTCGACCAGTTATTATCCAAGATAAGCAAACCAAAAGGTGGACAAAAGCGTAGGATTAAGAAAGCAGCTAGACGAATGATTGCCAGGATCCAGAATCTAATAGACGAGCTTCATCATAAGGCTGCTAAGTTCCTAGTCGATCATTTTGATGTAATCCTACTTCCCACTTTTGAAACATCCCAGATGTCAAGAAAAAAGAACAGAAAGATCAGATCTAAAACTGTTCGAAATTTACTGACATTTTCCCACTATCGTTTCAAGGAATTCTTAAAACATAAAGCTAATGAAACTGGGAAAGTAGTGGTAGACGTCTGTGAAGCTTACACTAGCAAGACTGTCAGCTGGACAGGTGAGCTACTCAATATTGGTGGAAGCAAGATAATAAAGTCAAAAGTTGATGGCCGATCTATGGATCGTGATATCAACGGCGCTCGGGGAATATTTCTCCGTTCGCGCAGCGTGGCCTACGGCCATGCTTTGGGAGATACCCCCTGGTTGCGAGAGCAACTTGCATTAGTGAGCTAGAATCTACTTTGGTAGATTTTGGTAGCTAAAAAGTATCGGGAGGGTTACTGTCATTGTTATCAATTTCAGTAACGGTTTCATCATCTAGAGTCACCCAATCAGCAATAATGGTTCGACCGATAATCGGGTCGAGGGGACTGGGCGGAATGCCACCGCGTCCAGTAACAATAAATTCACCAAGTTCATCGACTGAGATTTTCCCACTTCTCGGACAGCTAGCAACTATCAGTGATGATGGGTCAGTTAAATTAATTGGTAGTTGATCTAATCCCCGAGAGGGGTCAAGATTGCCGGTGTTGATGGTAACTATTCCTGGACCAGACTTAGAACTAGCATCGATATCATTAGTGCGATTTCCCTCCATGGCTTCGCGCTCCTCAATCAGACGGACATCTTCGGCATCAATGGTGATTTCACCACCTTTTCCCTGTTGAGCTTTGGCAATGATATCGCTACCATCAGAGGTTGTCTGAGAAGTCTCATTTGCTACATTAAAGCCCCCTAAATCCCCCAATTTTGGGGGACTTTTACCAACAAATTGATTCTTGTTCCCCCCAGAATTGGGGGGCTAGGGGGGCAAAATTCAGTATCAAAAAACTTTTCAGATATCCTCTCAGGACCAGTTGGGGGAAAGGCAATTAAGAGAGTGTAGCTAGTGTGAGGAGTTTGGGAGTTTTATTAGAATTTCTGCCTAATTTCATACATTGAGATGCACCCAATCCCAATATCCCATTCCAAGCTATCAAAAACCAGAAGAATTTTGAATTTTGAATTTTGAATTTTGCCCAGGGGGACTAATCAATCACCCAAAAACCCTTTTTACGCCAATATTGTTCCAACAGTGCTTGCTCCAAATCCTGAGATTCAATCAATTCTTTAGTTACCAAAATTTCTCCTAATTTGATACCAGTTAAAGACTGAATTTCAAGGGCTGTATTGAGTTGAATATGAGAAATAAGTCGTTTACGAAGCAGAATTTTACCAAGTTGCATGACTGGGTGCTTTTGTATCAATTAATAATCGAACATTGGTCATTATTCAATTTCCAATTAACTTTGGAAAAATAAAAAAAGACCAATAACAATTGACAAATGATTGTTAAATGAGTTAATCAATAGATGCCCTTGGCGAGCCTCGCCAATCCTGCATAGTCTTTGAACAACCCATTACTTAATCAGGCGCTTTGTAAAAATTTATGAAAAAGGCAAGAGTAACAATTCAGTAATTCTGTAGTGACCCTATCTGTATGGTGCGTTATTAACGTACCCTACTACTTGTATAGTTTAGTGCCCAGTTTTGTATCAGTCCTGAACCGGAAAGCGCACCTGTAGTTAACTTTTGCCTCTTGCCTCTTGCCAATGCCATTGCCCCTAGCCCTATACCATTCACTACACAGGCTTGAGTTGATCACCGTAAGTGAAGGTCGTGAATTTTGGCTATTATCTTGTGATAATCTTCCGTTTTACCCTTTTTTTGATAAATTTCCGCAGATTTTTGGAAATTTGCTAAGGCTTCTTGATGCTTCCCTAATTCTCGAAGGCACATTCCACGGTTGTCATAGGCAGCAGCATGGTTGGGGTCAATCTCAATCGCTTCATTCAATTCTAGAATGGCTGCTTGAAATCTGCCCACCAGTACATGGCTAATTCCTCTAAAGTAGTAAAAATTAGCACTTTGAGCATTGGTTTCTTTTGGCTGCTGACGTTGCTTAAAAATTCCCATTAGCTTATCCATTGCTACTTTAATTATTAGGTAGCTACAAACTACTCAGGAGCTACCGATTTAGATGTTATTGACCAATCCCCACGCATCCCGGCTTTTGGGCATATAAAGATGAGGTTTGAGTCTGGCGTAGTCTGTCTTTGAATACTGGTTTACTCAACAATCTTGGGCTTTGCTATCAAACCTGCCATAGATTTAAGACCACAGCTGATAGCTAAGGTCGGTTTCAACCTACTCCAACCCTTTATCCCTAGTCCGTTTTAACAGACTTGAGTTATTAGCTAGTTATTAGCTAGTCATTAATGGTAGGGTGGACAGTGCCTAGCAACGCGCTTTGCAAGCTTCATTATCTGTCTGGTGCACTGCCCA
>NZ_JAAHIG010000346.1:0-9302 GCF_010692305.1 Moorena sp. SIO4G3
AGCGCGGTCTTGGGGGTTTCCCCCACTCGCTATTGCATCAAGAGAGGGCAGTCCGTTCTTAAAGCCCAGCGCCTCCTAAGGGATGCCCGGATTGGCGCTTGTTGCCTACACTGAACTCGTTCGCGGAGCGGCTCTGTAAGAGCAGAGTCAGTGTAGGAGCTGTCACTATCGCTAGATCCTAAATTTAGATTTTACGGCGATCAGCCCACACTCTAGCGATTAGGGGGAGTGTGGGAGATGTCGCATTTAATGATATATTGTACTAGCACTATTAATGCTTGAATCACAGAATCTCGTTGATTGGCATTGAGGCTGACCATCGGGGGTCGATTGCTTTCATCCACAAAGCCCAACGCGATCGCTACATCCTCTTGGGACCAAGCTCCTTCACAATCGACATGGGTTAGACCAATCACTAGGGGAATTTTCACACGCTGTCCCATAAAACTGAGTAGGCGACGGGAAGCGCTAAACTGATTGGGACGATGGGCATCAACAAGGAGTATGTAAGCATGGGCTTTCCGAATCAGGATGTCCCACATGAAATCAAAGCGAGACTGTCCTGGAGTACCATATAAATGTAGCGCCATATCTTGAGCAAATTGCAAACGCCCAAAGTCCATCGCTACTGTAGTTTTTTGCTTAATTTTAGTTGTCACGTCCGTTGCTAGGCAATCTGTATCCACTACATCAATTTCGCTAACCGAGCGAATGAAAGAGGATTTTCCAGCACCCACGGCACCGGTTACAACTAGACGCATAATTTCCACGCTTATTTGCTGTTAGCCGTTCTGAAGTAGAATCGGAAACACTACAACACTATTGTCAACCATAGGATTAGGATTATTATGCTCTGATTGCATAAAAACTACCATTAAGTCCAAAAAGTACCTAGCTGTTATTAATCCTTAATTACCTCCTTAAGAAACCAAGTAAGTGTTGCACAAAGCGATTGCTCAGCTCTTGAGGATTGTCCTCCTCAGTTCGATTTGCCCCAACCGCGACTGGCTCTAATTCCTGTGATTGCCAATAGTTCTGTTGATATGAAGTCAGCATAGGCACTTCTGCGACTAAACCCACGCTAATCAGCCGGAAGGATATCTGTTGAACCGTTTCCAGAGACTTGCCCAACCGAGTAGCAATATCAGTCAGGGGAATTGACCCATTGGCTAATTTCCAAACTGCAGCTTCCATAGGGTCTAGCCCTAACTGCCGATGACCGACCATCGCCCTAGATAGTGCTGAGGTTGTCTCAGGTAGCTTGTCTGCTAATCCAGTCCAATCTGGTAGAGCTCGCAGACCAATTAGAGTAGCTTTGGTAGCTGAGATGCTTAAACCCGTCATTTCTATCGTGGGCAAGGTTGCCTTAGAGTCAAACCTAAATTTAGCATCTTTGAGCCTGAATAAGCCACAAACTGAGCGTAGCACCTGGGCATGAAATAGTAGTCTCAACTGCTCTGGATGCAGAAATCCCTTAGTCTTCAAGTACAGACCAATAGGTTTATTGGCCGGACATCGGTTTACCTGTTCATTGATTACCTCAGGGCTCAGCCAACCCCGCTGACACATCATTTTCAGCAGGCATTGGTTATCCAGACGATGGCTAACTGCCAAGATCCGACCTTGGCGCAGTAGAATATGTCGAGCTTTTATTTCTTGACTATGCCTACTTAGCTTGAATCGGAGGGTTAGTAATCCAGTTTTGTTTCCTTGATCGAGGAACTGAAACAATTCTGGGAGGGAAAATTCCGCTAAAGAACTCGTGATAGCCATTACTTGCCAATAAGAAAGAAAGTCACCTATTACTAGGCTTAAGTTTATTGATAGTCACAAGACATAATGAATAATCTATTTTTTTTGATCGATTTTTTCGGATTTTATATTAAAGTTATTAAATTTTAATTATTTGACAATACAATTCTAACCATTGGGTTAGTAATTCCCTAAGTGTAAAGTAAAAAAATTCTATCTTATGACTGATGCGTAAAATTAAGATATAAGCATCACAGAGGAGAGGGTCAGGAGGGTTTCTGACATTGGCAATCTGACATTGGCAATAGGCTTAACTCAAACCTGGGGCTTATATAGTTTTCCCAGTATAGCGACTTGCAGTTAACACCATAGGTATCTTGAGTTACCTAAAATCAAAAGGATTTGTTAAATTATTCAAATCACAGCCACCATTTTTACCAAAAATCCTAGGTAATACATTATCTTGAACTAGCTGTCAAGATAAAATTCACCCACCCTACTCTAAGCAGTGGCAACCTTTCATCTCGTTGCTGTGGCACTTTAGCTAGAGTTTTGTTTCATAAATTCCTGGAATGCTCTGGTGAGGCTCTAAAGCTACCTTCAACTCTGGAATCACCCGCTTGATTTCCAGCATCAGCACCCCCTGTTTAGCTGCCTTGGTGGCTAAGACTAATAGAACAGCATACTCCCCACAGTTGGTTAGTATACCATAACCTTTATTACCTTCTACGAAAATGCGGTCTAGAATACCTCTGGACAATTCCGAGCCAATCCGTTCACCTAGGGATAACATAGCAGCTGACATGGCTGATACTCGTTCTTCATCCATCTCGCTCGGTAAACTGGATGCTATAGGCAGTCCATCAGGAGAAACTAAAGCAGCTCCTTGAACCTCACTGGTGCTGGTAACAAAATTTTGGATAATGGTCTCCAGCTTGGCGGTATTAATGGTCATGGTTATCCATTCCTCATCAAAACTTTACTGCTCAATTGAGTTTGTCGAAAATAGAGTGATAGGGAAAGTCTAGCCAATTATCAAGGTCTAGTTACCATACTCGGTCGTTGCAGTAGAATGGTCGGAGATCTGGCTTGGGTTCGCATCTCAGGAACTATAGCCCAAAGGTACACAAGACCTATGAAACCTTTTCTCCCATATCAGGAAGCCTAGTGTCAGACTATGGCCTAGACTCGGGTCAAATGAGCTATAATGCAGACTTTGTGGTGCCTGAAATTGCCTGGGTCGGCTTATTGGCGGGGGATTTGAATCCTAGTCAAGTGCTGGTAAAACAGCACATATCATCCGTGAGGCTGAGAATCTAAGACCATAACGCACCAGGGTTTAGCTTGATAAGTAAATTAATTGAAATAGTATTATAGACAAAAACTATGCGAACTCATTATTGTGGTGAACTCCGAAACCAGCACATTGGTGAAACTGTTACCCTCTGTGGCTGGGTCTCGAAACGTCGTGACCATGGAGGTGTCATCTTCTTGGACCTACGGGATATTCGTGGTGTTGTCCAAATTGTTAGTGACCCTGAGCGTACCCCTGATTCCTATAACGATGCCGATCACCTGCGCAATGAATATGTAGTAAACGTTACTGGACGAGTTACTAAGCGTCCTGACGAGTCCCTTAATCCGAAATTGCCTACTGGCGAGGTAGAAATTTACGCTCTCTACATTGAACTGCTCAATAAAGTCCGTAAGCAGTTACCATTTCAGGTGTCCAGTGCTGATACTGAGTCAGTGCGAGAAGACTTGCGCCTGAAGTATCGCTACTTGGACTTAAGACGCGATCGCATGAGCAAAAACCTGCAACTGCGCCATCAGGTGATTAGAGGAATTCGCCGTTACCTGGAAGATGAACAAGGCTTCATCGAAGTGGAAACCCCAGTGCTAACTCGTTCCACTCCCGAAGGTGCTAGAGACTATCTTGTCCCCTCCCGTGTTAATCCGGGTCAGTGGTACGCTCTGCCCCAATCCCCCCAATTGTTTAAGCAGCTGTTGATGGTATCGGGTCTGGATCGATACTACCAGATTGCCCGATGTTTCAGGGATGAAGACCTCAGAGCTGACCGACAGCCAGAGTTTACCCAGTTGGACATGGAAATGTCGTTTATGTCCCAAGAGGAAATTCTCCAGCTTAATGAGACATTAGTATGTCACATTTTTAAAACAGTCAAAGGTATTGATATCCCCAGACCATTCCCCCGCCTCACTTACGCTCAAGCCATGGAACGCTACGGAAGTGATAAACCCGATACTCGCTTTGGCTTAGAACTAGTCAATGTCTCTGATTTGATGAAAGATTCTGGCTTCAAAGTCTTTTCCGGTGCAGTAAAGAGTGGGGGTGTAGTCAAAGTTCTACCTATTCCTGGTGGTAATGAAGCTATATCGAATGTCCGGATTAAACCAGGCGGTGACTTATTCAAAGAAGCAAGCGAAGCTGGTGCTAAGGGGATAGCTTACATCCGGGTGCGAGAAGGAGGTGAAATTGATACTATCGGGGCGATTAAGGATAACCTAAGTGATAGCCAAAAACAGCAGTTATTAGAAGTAACTGGTGCTACTGCTGGTCATTTGCTGTTGTTTGGTGCTGGTTCAGCTGACATCGTTAATAAAACCCTCGACCGCTTACGACTTGTGATTGGTCAAGAATTGGGATTAATTGATTCAACAAAGATTAACTTACTCTGGGTAACAGACTTCCCCATGTTTGAGTGGAATGCGGATGAAAAGCGTTTAGAAGCACTGCACCACCCATTTACAGCTCCCCATCCTGATGATTTAGATGATGTGAAAACGGCTCGGGCTCAAGCCTATGACTTAGTATGGAACGGGGTAGAAATCGGTGGTGGTAGTCTCCGGATATACCAGCCAGAGATTCAGCAACAGGTTTTTGAAGCTATTGGCTTGTCTGAAGAAGAAGCTAACAGTAAGTTTGGGTTTCTGCTGGAAGCCTTTGACTATGGTGCCCCTCCTCACGGTGGGATTGCTTATGGTTTGGATCGGCTAGTAATGCTATTAGCTGGGGAAGAATCTATTCGCGATGTGATTGCTTTCCCGAAAACCCAACAAGCACGTTCTTTGCTAACCGATGCTCCAGGTGCTGTGGATGATAAACAGTTAAAAGAGTTGTATGTCGCTTCTACCTATCACGATGAAGAATGAAGTATCAAGAATGAAGTATCAAGACTTCATTCTTCATCTTGATTAGAAGAGCGATCGCTTGGAGGTTCATTTAACCATGCCAGTGCCGCACCGCTAACTTCTGATAGAATACTGATCAAACGATACAAGGCAACCGAACTCAGCACCACTGCCGGAGCAAAGTCATGCTCTAGTAAACCCACCGCAGTGGCTTCAAATACCCCAACTCCCCCTGGTGCCCCTGGGACAATTAAGCCCAACAGCCAAGCTACACTAAATCCACTAAGCAACAGGGGGAGTTGGCTGGGAGTGATTGGGCTTAAGGCTAACAGGGTAAGCAAAAACCCTGAACCTCGCAATCCCAAAAAGCCCAATTCCCCCAACAATGGTAGGATTGGGTAGCGCTTGACCCGGATAATCTGATCTTCATCTGATTCAATGCTTTTCTTCTTGCCTGTTAATTTAGCTAAATACTGTAGGCATGGGTTTAAACACCAAGGATGAATCAGTATCAGCACAGCAAACAGAATTGGGAGTTGAATGATCCGGCTGGCCAAAGGAGAGCTGATCAAAGCCAGCAATAAAGCACCTACTGCCATCATGGGAGGTTCCATTAACACGCTCAGAGTAGCTACTCCCAATGGAACTCCTGCTGTTTTCGCTGCCCAGATCCGACCATAGAAGTGCCAAACGTTACCTGGTAAGTATTTGGCAATGTTAACTTTCAGATAGATCCGGATACACCATCCAAGCCCTGGTTGTTGGTCGAATTCCCGGAGTATCCAATGCCAAACCCAGCCAGTCCAGGTGTGGGCTACCAATGTCACGCCAACAGCGATCGCTAAACAAGTCCATCCAGAAGTGCTGATCCGAATCGCTAGCACTTCTTGCCAGTTGTCTTTCAAGGCTTTTGCTAAAAAGAATAATGTCCCACCTAAGATTGCCCAGCGTAGGTAAGGTTTTAGGGGTGATAGGACTCGCTTAATCGCTACATTCATTGACTATCTATTCTAACATTTTTACAAAGTAATACGACACGAACGAAGATATCACAAATGACAGACAAAGAATGAGAGTGATAAAATGCTAAAAACTCAATTAGATTACTAATAGTTAAAAATATATATTTAAAATATAGCATTGTTTATAAAAATTTAGAATTGATCAGCAGTGTCATCGAGTAAGCGTGTTTACAGCAAGTTGGGTTGTTACTAGGTCACTATTGCAACGGTTTTTTGCCCAAGAGGATTGAGGGTTGACAGTTGACGGTTAAAAGTCAAATTCAAGGATAGTCTTACCAGTAAATTACATCTTTAAGCGGCAACTTAGTATTAGACTCGCTTACACTCGAAAGCAAGGGGCTTTGTAGCAGTAGCATCACTATGCCAGAAAACATGTCGGACAAGCCATCATTCCAAAACAAGTCAAATGAGAAAGCTTTGGAACCAGAAGAAAACTTGGTCATGGGGTTGTGGGGAAAATTCACCTCACAGTTTCACGACGGAAAATCAACCTCACAGTTTCAAGACAAGTATTACCAAAGCTTAGTCTACGGTTTTCGTGACTTGAAGACGGTAGTGTTAAACACAAGGCTATCAAGGCTCTCATTCGAGCAGGTATTTGTCCCCCTAAGATTCGCTACAAAAATTCCAGGATCTCAGATCAGTCAGGAAATTTGGGATTTTATCGCCAAAATACCTAAAAGAGCAGCCTATCGACATTTGGCAATCATTGCCCCCCCAGGGTCAGGAAAAACCACTACGTTGCAGCATTTGACCCTGACCTATGCCAACAATGCTCACCGCCAGTATAAAGCGCCAAAACTAATTCCTATACTGGTAGATTTGCGGAATAGTTGCGATCGCATTACTAGTGAGCAAACACCATTATTGGCACAGCTAGTTACGAAACAAGTTGAGGAAGGGTCATTACCAGGATTGGGTCAATCCGCAGGCTTGGAGAAACCTCCTGCTAATTGGTTTCAGGATCAGTTAGAAAATGGCAAATGCTTAGTGATGTTGGATGGGTTGGATGAAGTAGCTGATCCGGATCAGCGTCAGCAGGTGAGTCAATGGGTTAACCAGCAGATGCAAACCTATCCCCAAACTGCTTTTATCCTGACATATCGTCACCAGGGCTATCGTAGTATACTCGGGTCGCAGATCGAAACAGTTTTAGAAGTACAACCATTCAATTTCAACCAAATTCAGCAATTTATTCAGGGCTGGTATCCACAAACTAAGATTAGTAGTCGAGGAAAACAATTATCAGCTCAGAAGCAAGTTGAGGATTTAGTAGAGCGGATTAGAAATAATCCCTCGATAGCTTCAATGGCAAGCAACCCACTGCTGCTAACTATGATAGCTACCCTTCACGCTTGCGGTAGCATCTTATTACCAGAGCGTCGGGGAGAACTTTACAGCAAAATTTGCCATGTATTGCTGGAGGTGTCATCAGCTCAGAATATCCCTAGACCGCTAACAACTGTCCAAAAACAATCAGTGTTACAAAGACTAGCACTAGGGTTGATGGAACAGGAAACTTGTGAATTCACCCCATCTGATAGTCAAGAGCACCTAGCATCAGTGGCAGGGAGTCCGCTAAAACCAAAGGAATTTCTTAAGCATATAGAGACAGCTACTGGGTTATTAGTGGAAAGGAGGCTAGGGATTTACGAGTTTGCTCACCAGAGTTTTCAGGACTATTTAGCCGCTGCTCAGGTAAAGGAACTGAACCAAGAGCAGATCTTGACTAAAAACGTGGATAATCCCTGGTGGACTGAAACTATCCGCTTCTGGGCGTCGGATGCTGATGGCACTAACTTGATTAGTGCAGCCTTGGAAAAGGCTACAGAAGAGTCTTTAGCTCTTGCTTATGATTGCCTAGCCCAAGGGTTGACCGTTAAGCCTAAGCTAGAGCAACAACTTGAACAAGTCCTAGCAGCCGATTTAGCATCCCCTAATCCAGAAATTGCTCAGTTAGCTGCAGAGGTTAAGTTATCTAGGCGGTTGAATCAACTATTCCGGATTGATGACAGAATCGAAATTGGATTGAGTTATATTACCTGTGCTGAGTATCAATTATTTTTGGATGAAACCCTAGCAGCAGGTGAGTATCATCAGCCAGATCATTGGGAAAGCAAACGGTTTATAGCGTTAGAGGGAAATCAGCCAATTACTGGAATTGGAGCTAGTGATGCCGAAGCATTTTGTAAATGGTTGACTCAAAACTACTCAACACCAGGATTCAGGTACAGATTGCCCACTTCCGATGAAGCACAGGAGTACCAAGCGATTGAACAGCCAGTAGGCTGCTGGTGCCAGGAAAAAGAACACAACCTGATTGTGGGCATAAAAGCAGCTAAGTGGAAAAATTGGCAAAAACAATTAGCTAATGTTGTTCAACTAGATATAGCTCTAGATTTAAACCTAAACTTGGAGGGGGAACTAGAACTGTTCCGATACCTAGATATCCAACTCTATCGATATTTAGAGCTTAACCTCTACCAATACCGAAATCTTTACCAAGAGCTTGAACAAAACCTCGACCTCGATCGATACCTTTACCAAAACCTTGAGCCATACCAAGACCTATACAAAGACCTCAACCTAGGTCAATATATCAACCTCAATCCCTACCTCAACTTCAACCTTGAGCGATACGAAAACCCAGATCTTAAATTACTTCGCTTCTATGTGCTGTTAGTATTTATTGCCTGGAGTGTGCGAGCTGATATTTATAAAAAAGTTGCTACCAATCCTGAAATCCTAAAACCTGTTCATTTGACGGTTCAAAATTGTCAAGAATTCAGCCGTAAATATGCCAGTAATAGGGATAAAATTGCTCCAATTTACACATTATTTTTATTAATGGATGAGCGACGAACTGGTCGAATGCCAGCTTGGGAGGGAATTCGGGTTGTTCGAGAAAAAGTTAACTAAACTATCCAATAAAACAAGCCAAATAATTATTAACAGTTATAAAGTTAAATGCCGATTAGCTTACCATCGGCGAAGCGGGCAAGCTGAATGCTAATAGCTAAATCTAATAGCTAAATCCTTGATACAGCGTTTTTCATAACTATCAGGTACACGGGATTTTTTAACTCTTCCCTCTTCACTCTTCCCTCTTCCCTCTTCCCTCTTCCCTCTTCCCTACTCCCTGCTCCCTGCTCCCTGCTCCCTAAAAGCCCATAATTTGTACCTCATCGAATTGCAAACCGCCGTAATTTACCATTATCATTAATCACCACAATCTAGTAATGCAAAAATAGATTGCGCAGCGGCCACACCTTTTTGTAATTTTGCATGAACATTTGTTAGGCGTTTAAGTGGCGGGAAAATTGCAATCATTGCCGTAACCAATCCAGTAAACTCACCTGGCGTCATATTGCCACC
>NZ_JAAHIG010000347.1:0-9244 GCF_010692305.1 Moorena sp. SIO4G3
TGTAAGAGGTAAGAGGTAAGAGGTAAGAGGTAAGAGGTAAGAGGTAAGAGGTAAGAGGCAATAGGCAATAGGAAATATGGAAAAAACAATCTGTACCTCATAGATATGATAAACGCTATAAATGTACAACGGTTTAAGCAATTTATTACCAAAAACCATCCAGTTTGAGAACAAAACTAGGCAAAATTGGTTCTCCCAATAATTTATTAGGTTGATCTAATACTACTTTAGGTTGCCCACACTGATAAATCTCCACTTGCTTGGCTAATCGATTGAATAACCAACCCAATTTAACCCCATTATCTAAGTATTCCTGCATTTTTATTTGGGCTGGTTTCAGGCGGTGGGAGACATTAATTCGATCACAAAATCTGGTGCTAGGGGTGGAAATTTTTCCCGTTGTGCCAGTGTCAGAGCCTCCCATCTTTCCCGCTTAACCCAAGCTACATCGGGTGAACGATCAGCTCCATTAGGTAGATGAAATCCTGTGGATGAATCAAACACTATTCCTAATTGAGATTGTTCATTCCAGATTCCCAAACGAATTAGAAGATTAGCATTTCTTGCTCCTGTCTCTCCACCGGTTGGAGCCATAATTACCAAATCTCCTTCTACGGTTCGCTCTAGTTTCCAGTCAGGATTAGCACAACACAGGTCGTAAAACTGTTGGGATGTTAGTCTGGCATTTTCTGGCATCCTCAGGATTGATTGTGTCATGAGCAAAGGGAATAGGGAATAGGGAACAGGGAACAGGCAAGAGGGAGGCAAGAGGCAAGAGGCAAGAGGCAAGAGGCAAGAGGCAAGAGGCAAGAGGCAAGAGTAAATGTGGCGTAGGGTGCGTTAGGGACGGGCTCACCCTCATTTTCCGCCTCTTCGTCCCTGGTTGGGACAGCCCGTCCCGTAACGCACCACTCAGGACCTTACTCTTATTTTACTCATATCTTGCAGCAAGTTTAAAATTCACCTGTCAAGCTAGGGAATAGGAAACGGGGAACAGGAAACAGTTAGAATATTTTACTATTTTACTACTTAAATTGATGGTGATTACTGTAGTTATTTAGTTTTTTATACTGGTGCAATATCTCTCTTTTAGGAGCGAATTATTCTGGTGCATCTCAATGCATGCTGTTTGACACGGTGGTGCGTTACGGGGCGGGCTATCCAAAGCCTGGCTACGAGGCCGAAAATGAGGCCCCCCCTAACGCACCCTACGCAACTTTTTTACAAATATGAGATGTACCAAATTATTCTAGCATTATCGTAAAAATTAATAGTTAAAAACTAAGCGTTAGCGTAGCATACATTTCAGGATATCGCGGTTTTTTATTAATCCTAAAACTCCCCAAAAAAAACTTTTTAAAAACCCTTGACAATTAAAAATATAATCATTACAATAATCATTAATTACCACAATGAGTTCAATTGTTAAATTATGCGACAAGGATTTACTCAAAACTTCAAGAAACAACTTGCTCATCACACTCTGAAAGGGTCTCGGGAAGCAGTAATTTATAGCATGCACACCATGTATGCTCTAGGCTATGCCGAGATTTGCGAATGGACTCCTTTGGAGCCGACTGACGTTCCAGGCGAAGTTATGACTACACTAAACAAGTATTGGCTGTTGCCATAACACCTTGAATTTCTGGGGGGGTTTCCCCCCCAGTCAAAGGTTCCGGTCTGCTCTAATAGGATCACATCAGGTTAGGTTTGGTAACTGAGTGACATAGCGATGCAGCGCACCTAACAACAATTTCAACGGACTTATTGTGGAGTTGAAATAGCCGTGGATAGTATTTCCAGGGCTATTTTTTTTAGTTTTGGTAGCGCTGTTGATTCGATAAAATGTAAGCTATCAGCTATCAGCTATCAGCTATCAGCTATCAGCTATCAGCTTATACTTCACAGGCTAGAAGCCTGTGCCACACTATAGCTTTTACTACTTCCCCTTGATTAGCTGACAGCTGACGGCTGACGGCTGACGGCTGACGGCTGACGGCTGAATGCTTACGCGCTGTTTATTCGATTAATTGAGAAACCCTATAGTCTGAATAGACAAGCGGCTGGGAAAATTAAATATTCCAGGAAAAAGAGTTTCCAGATAAACTGATAAAAACTAGCGATCGCATTTTTATCCTCCAAGTCTACCTGGTAAGAGCGCCACCACATTACTGCCAATGCCACCAGATGGGTTCCTACCAAGAAGAGAATATTTACTGAACCGAGGAGCAGCACACTAGCTAGCACCATAGCCAGATAGCAAGCAGTAATCACCCCCCGTGCTATATTAAATACCGCCAATTTACCGAGGCGGATGGTAAAGGTAGTGATATTGAAACGCTTATCCCCATCGATATCTGGGACATCTTTGAATATTGCGATCGCAAAGGAAAAGACTAAGATAAACCAAGTCAATGCCCACACTGCTGCGGTGGGCATCATCACTTGTCCCTGTTGCAATGCCCAACTAAAGTGTAAAAACAGACCTAAATTAACGATTGCTCCCCGCACTGAAAAAATACATAGCGCTGCCCAAAAGGGAAACCGCTTCAGGCGGATCGGTGGCAAGGAATAGGATGTACCAATTGCCAAACCAATACTGACCATCAACAACAACCACGGTCCCAATAACCAAGCCAACAGTAGCGCTAGGATACCAGTTAGCGCCACAATCCCCTGACCTAGTTGCAGAGAAAACTCCCCTGCAGCGATGGGAAGATGGGGTTTATTAATCCGGTCAATCTCCACATCGTGCAATTGATTTAGTCCTACGATATAGACATTAGCGCACAAACAAGCAATCCAAGCTCCCAGCAGTTGACCGAACCCTTGCCAAGTCCAACCACTGTTAGTCATGGACACAGCAATGACATAGAGGGCAAAAACACTCAAACTCGTCCCAATAATCGTATGGGGACGAGAAAATTTCCAGAAACTGTACAGCCAAGCGGCTGGTTGCTCCAATAGATTAATTGAGGAAGGAGTAGATGCTTTAGACGAAATCTGACTCATGGATTAGGTTAATAGTATTAGGGATTAGGGGTTATAGTAATGGTTAATGGTTTTAACTTCCGACAAAATTCATCCCACATCTCAAAACGTTCGCGTAGCGTGGCCATAGGCCAAGGATGAGTGTGGGATGAATTTTGCACAGAGTCTTTCACAAAAGACCAATCGATGTGTTATATTGCATATACTGACTTTCAAAGCCGTTCGCGTAGCGTGGCCTTCGGCCATAAATGCTGGGGAGTTGGTGAAACATTATTAAAAAATTCAAAAAAATAGAGCGGCAGGGCAGTCCGTTCTTAAAGCCCAGCGCCTCCTAAGCAATAGCTGGATTGGCTGGGAAGCCTAAACTGATTCTATTGAATCAGTGTGGGAGCTGTCACTACTTATATCATCTCAGGATAATTACCCTGAATAAAAATCTCCCCATCTCCCTATCTTCCCCTCCTGGGAGGGGTTAGGGGTGGGTTCCCATCTCCCCATCTCCCCACCTCCCCATCTTCCCCTCCTGGGAGGGGTTAGGGGTGGGTTCCCATCTCCCCATCTCCCCATCTCCCCATCTCCCCACACTTCCCACACTTCCCACCCTATCCCTAATCCCTAATGCCCTACACCTGTACCGGCGTCCGATAATCTCTTCTCTCCTCGAAATTCCCTGCTGGGTCTTCCTCAAGATTAGTAATTAAACGAACCCCGCGCTTAAAGGTAAGGTAATGCCATGCCCACTGAATCATTACCAGTAACTTGTTATCAAACTCAATCAGGAAGAAGATGTGGATAAAAATCCAGGCCAGCCAAGCGAGGAAACCAGAGAACTTAACAAACCCCAAATCCACTACTGCGGCATTCCGTCCAATCACCGCTAAATTGCCATAATCCTGATAATGGAAATCCGGTAGTGTCTCCTGCTTGAGGCGCTTCTGAATCAGAGTAGAGACATACTTGCCTTGTTGCATCGCCACTGGCGCAACTCCTGGTAGGGGTTTACCAGTTTGATGAGAGAAATTCGCCAAATCACCAATCACAAAAATATCCGGATGTCCGGCCAAGCTCATATCCGGTTGTACTATCACCCGTCCAGCCCGGTCTAACTCCGCACCAGTAGCCTCTGACAGCGCCTTGCCCATGGCAGACGCTTTCATCCCTGCTGCCCACAGAACAGTTTTGGCGTTAATTTCCTCTACCTGCTCTCCTCGACGCATGGTAACTATATCGTTATCAATATTAGTAACTAGGGTCTTTGTCTGTACTGTCACCCCTAACCGTTCCAGAGACTTTTGGGCTTTTACTGATAACTCGGGTGGGTAAGGAGGCAAAATCCGATCCATCCCTTCCAACAGCAAAATCCTCGCTTCGGACGTATCAATGTCGCGGAAGTCATTTTTTAAGGTGTCGTAGGCCAATTCTGCCATGGCCCCGGCTAATTCCACTCCAGTTGGTCCGCCTCCTACCAACACAAAGGTCAACCAAGCGCGACGTTTCTCGGGGTCAGTTTCTTTTTCTGCGGCTTCAAAGGCAGAATAAATGCGACGTCTAATGTCTAGGGCATCTTCAATGGTTTTCAAACCAGGAGCGTCTTTTGCCCATTGATCATTACCGAAGTAGTGGTGGCTAACGCCAGTGGCCACGATCAGGGAGTCGTAAGATAGTTCTTTGTCTGCTAGTTGAACGGTTTTCTGGTTCGGGTCAAGACCAATTACTTTCCCCATCAGCACTTGAGTATTTTTCTGGTGACTCAGGATTGCCCGCAGGGGTGAGGAAATATCACCAGCGGATAAGCCCCCGGTAGCCACTTGGTAGAGTAGGGGCTGGAACAAATGAAAGTTGCGTTTATCGATTAGAGTTACTTTCACTGGTGCCTTTCTCAGAGCCTGAGCAGCATAGAGTCCACCAAATCCACCACCAATAATGACCACATGGTGAGGAGTAGTGGTCTTTGCTTCACTAACCATAGAACTAACCATAGAACTAACCATAGAATCTCTTACCTCTCCTGAATTTATTTACTATTGATTACGAATAACTCCCCTGGCTTAACCGTAGACCTTTTGCAAAAGTCAATTAGCAGGTAACTATCGTAGTTATCACGCTGTTGTTGGCTATTTACGCAAGAGGTCTCGTCTTTCCCGATGCTTCTTAATATAAGTTAACATTAAAAACTATTAAATGTGTCGTGAAAACCACCCAATTTAAGAATATAATTATAAGTTTAATTTTGACTTAACATAAGATCCCCAAAACAAGCTAAACCTAGATGGTCAATCCTGGGAATTGTCAAGGTTTGGTAACACTTGGTTGTTATTCGAGTCAGTGTGATGCACATTGGATTTCTCAACCCTCACGGTAATTTTGACCATAAAAATAGCTACATTAGCGAACATCCCGATTTCGGTGGTCAGTTGGTTTATGTCAGGCAAGTCGCAGATGCGATCGCAAAACAAGGTCACCAAGTAGATATTCTCACCCGCCAAATCATAGATCCGGATTGGCCAGAATTTGCCGAGACATTTGATGGCTATGGGAGTGTAGACAACCTCCGGATTATCCGATTGCCAGCCGGACCAAAACAGTTCCTGCGCAAAGAATTGTTGTGGCCCCATCTCGTCCAAGACTGGGTCCGAAACATCCTGGAGTTTTATCGAGAGGAAGGTAAGTTACCCGATATCATGACTACCCACTACAGTGATGGGGGAGTGTGTGGGGTGGTGATTGAGCAACAGACAGGGATACCCTTTACTTTCACAGGTCATTCCCTGGGGGCTCAAAAAATGGATAAACTGCAGGTCACTCCTGAGAATCTGGCTCAAATCGATCACTATTACAATTTCCGATACCGAATCCTAGCGGAACGGTTGAGCATGAACCACTCAGCCCTCAATATTACTAATACGGCACAAGAGCGGTTCCAACAGTACAGTCATCATGCTTATCGTGGAGCAGTCGATATCGAAGATGATCATCGATTTGCCGTGATTGCACCGGGAGTCAATAGCTCTGTTTTTGGTTCCGATGCGATCGCTCATAATGAAGAAGCGACTTATCAACTGATTGAAGAGCGATTGCAGCGGGACATCAGTGAGTCACGGCGCAATCTACCCGCTATCTTGGCATCCAGCCGTTTAGATCCCAAGAAAAACCTCCTCGGTTTGGTGCAAGCCTTTGCTAACGATGTGATCATCCAAGAGAAAGCCAATGTCGTGCTGATTACTGGTGGATTGGATAACCCCTTGCAAGAAAAAGTCCACGATCAACAGACCGAAAAACTAGTAATAGGTCCTATTCGGGAAGTAGTACGAGAAAAAAATTTGTGGGGTAAAATTAGCGCTTTTTCAGTACCCGATCAACCAGCACTAGCCGCTTCCTATCGGTATTTTGCTCAGCGTGGTTCCGTGTTTACTCTTACCTCTTTGTTTGAACCCTTTGGTCTTGCTCCTTTAGAAGCAGCAGCGGCTGGATTACCGATAGTGGTGACAAAAAATAGTGGTGTTGGTGAAAGTCTGAAAGTAGGAGATGAAGACTATGGTATGTTAGTTGATCCGAGTGATCCAGCAGATATTGCTAGAGGCATCAGGGAAATACTTTGTGATCAACAACTGTGGCAAAATTTACAGAAACGTTGTCAGCAGTATGTGTTGGACTATTACACCTGGGATAGCACCGCTTTCAACTACTTGAGCCGAATCAAACAAATTCTTTATCAACCATCAGCAAATCCTGCTGCTGAATTACTTCCTATGCATTCTTATTTCCGTGATCCACAGCCAGAGAATGATATTTCTTTGGAAGAATTGAGCTACTGGTATTTTGTTGACGATTATAGCAATCCTATCTGATTCGTCAAATCTAGTAGCCGAATAGTGCCGAAATATATCGCTATAACCCTTGAACCGCAAGGATTTAAGATTTTAATAAAATTACGAAAAATTGAGGAGTGCTATAGCTGTCGCGCTTTTTTTTTATACATTTTTTTGTGGTTACGATTTTTTATGATACAATGTTTTAGAAACGAATTTTAAATTCCTTACAAGCCTGCTCCAGAGAGACTTGCCAGTTGATTGAAGTGGCAGATTTAAGTCGATAGACTGTTGAATTTCTAGTAGAGACCTACATTTCTTATGAAAGTAACTCCAGAGCAGATAAAGACTGTATACGATCAAAGCAATGCGGTTCAACATTACTTATCTAAGAGTCGTCGTGACGGTGTAAAAGTTGATTGGGAGGAGCCGTTCTCTCGTTCAGTGTTTAAGCAAGCAATCGCCCCAGTGAGCAAAAATAAGGGGGAGAAACTACGGGTTGTTGATATTGGTGCAGGCACAGGTGATGGATATGTTTTGCTGTCAACGCTATTGTTAAAAGACCCAGAACTAAGTGGTAGGTATGAGCTAGAGTACTTGGGAGTTGATATTAGTACCCAAATGGTGGAAACTGCCATAAATTTATATGGTAACCACAGTAACGTTGGGTTTGAATGTGCGGATATTCGGACTAGCAAGCTGGCTCGACCCTTCGATTTATATCTTTCTTGCGGCGTTCCCTACTCTCATCTGACTCACAAGGAGCTTGACCAAGCCTTAAAGATGATTGTGACCAATGTTTGCGAGAATCGCTCCCGGTGTGCTGTGATTGTGGATGTTTTGGGGCGCTACAGTATCGAGTGGACACCCCAATGGCAGAACAGCCGTTGGAATTACTCGATGAGCTTTTTCCAGAGCGAAGGGGATAAAGACCCTACATGGATGAGTTTTTACTCCCATGAACACTTGCAAAAAATTATGCAGCAGGCAGCCAATGCCGTAGGCTGTCCTGTTGAGAAGTTTCAGTTTTTCGATCGCTCGATTATGGTTGGTCGCCATACCTCAACAAGGCAGTTTAACCCAGGGTTGCCCAAGTATCGCGACCTAGTCAATAGTTTGCTCTCACCCTCACAACAAACAGACTTAAGCCAACTAATCTTCCAAGTGGAGTTAGGAGCGGCACCAGAGCACATCTTAGATTTCTTCAGGAAATTCTCTGGTTGGTGGAACCGTTTGGTGAGTGACGCCACAGAGCTATTGGGTGAGCCTTTGGCGGTCGCTCCCGTTGAGTTGCCCCCTGAGGTTCAAGGATTTAAGGCAGCGGCCCAGCAAGAATTACAAGAGATTTCTGACAAACAGCTGTACCGACAGAAAGTCGAGTTTATGCTAGCTCAAGCGTTGCGGAAATTGGAGGCAACGCAACAACCGGGCTATGGTGTGGGTCATGACCTGTTTGGGGTGATGTGGTTAGACGCCACCAGACTCTAGCTTTTGTAGCTTCTTGATACTTTAAGTGGTTAGTAGAGTAGAGATGGTATTTGCTCTCACTGATCTGCTATCCTCATGTTGTTTATCGGTGGAGCTGGGATTATGGCTTTTTTAGTAACCAATGATGATGGGATTGATGCTCCCGGCATTCACGCATTGCACAAAGCATTATTCCAAGTAACAAGCGATCGCATTGCGGTGGTTGCGCCTAAACACCACCAGTCCGGCTGTGGCCATCGGGTCAATATTCGCACAGTTATTCCAGTGGAATGGCGATCGCAGACTGAGGTGAGTGTAGACAGTACCCCCGCTGATTGTGTGCGTTTGGGGGTCAACTATCTCTACGACGATATCAAGTTTGTTGTCTCTGGGATTAATGGGGGCTGCAATCTGGGCTCGGACATTTATCCCTCAGGAACCATAGCGGCGGCTAGAGAGGCCACAATACACGGCCTTCGCGCGATCGCTTTTTCTAATTTTAAGAGAACTGACTGGGAACTTGACTGGGAAAGAGCAACACAATGGACGGTTCGGGTGTTGCACAAGTTATTAGACCAACCGTCTGAGCCTGGCACCTTCTGGAGCGTCAACTTTCCCCACCTAGAACCAGACGCACCCGAGCCAGAGATCGTCTTTTGTTCCCTCTGTACCCGTCCTCTACTGACAGAATTTGTAAAGCAAGAGGACGGATATCTTTATGTGGGAGATGACATCAACCGCAAATCTGATTCAGGAACAGATGTTGACGTGTGTTTGTCGGGCAATATTGCGATCACCCAGATTAGATTATCATAAATTCAAATATAGCGTTTCTCATAGCTATGAGGTACACATTATTTTTTCCCTGTTCCCAGATCCGCTGTTCCCAGATCCGCTGTTCCCTGCTCCCTGCTCCCTACTCCCTACTCCCTAATCCCTACAAAATTGTAACAGCACACGTCTGAAACCCAATCACC
>NZ_JAAHIG010000348.1:0-9123 GCF_010692305.1 Moorena sp. SIO4G3
TGTCAGATTTTAATGACTAAATTGGCGGATTTTTCGGGAAATTTTAGTTTATTTCCCTATCCCCCTATCCCCCTATCCCCCTATCTCCAATAATCGTTAACTTATTAAAGTTTGAAACAGCCCTACCCTTAATAAGGGGGACTTTTCAATCTAATTCCCCCCTTTTTTAAGGGGGGTTAGGGGGGATCTATCTACCTAATTACAAAGTTGACATGCTCCCCGCTAATCGCTGATAGCTTACCTAATTACTAATTATCAGCTTCACAGGACTTAATCAGTTTATTGAAATCTTCAGGAGGTTCTGCACCACCAGTAATTTCTAGACCAATACTTAGAAACTCTTCATAGGGGTATTTTTCTTGTATTTTATCAATGGTACACTGACAAAATGCCTGAGCCTCTGAGCCCTTAGTGCCAACACATTGCCCCATGTAAAAATTGACAAACTCAGGTGTATAGCCAATCTCAGCGTTTTGGAGGATAGTCTCAGCTTCTTCAGGGATAGTCAATGGTTTTTGAGGAATAGTTTCAGCTTCTTTAGGGATAGTTTCAGCTTCTTCAGAAATAGTTCCAGGTTTTTGGAGGATAGTCTCAGTTTCTTGGGAATAACCCACCGTTGGGCTGACGAGAGCAAACAAACAGGCACTGATAATTGATAGCTGGTATCGTTTGATGTTCATGCTTTTTAACCTCTACAAAAATTAGCCCAGATGAGCTCATTCGGACTATTTTAACAATTGCACATTACTAGGTTTCCCATCTTTTTGCTGAAACAAACATTAGGCAAAAGGCTTGCAGACAAAAGGCAAAACAGAGCATTAAAAATTAACAATTAACTGTTTTTAATTAACAATTAACTGTTAGCAATTTTCAAAGGACTAAAAGACTAGCTAAGAAACACAATACAAGTTTTTAGCTTGTAGGGCAGGCAAAAAAAGTTTAGTTTTGTTGAGTATTCTAGATTAGATTAGCTAGTTGCTAGTTATCAGTGGGTAATTATCAAAAAAATACCTCAAAATTCCTTCCACACACCAAATAGTAGTATCCCTAGATACTCAATTTTCAATTGTTGGTATCAATAGCTACTCTTTCTAAGAATAACTAGCAACTTTTATGAGATTACTTCGCCCACCCTACTTTAATTGGTATTTTTTTTTGACGCAAGTCCCTAATGAGTACCAATAATCATCCCGGCCAGTAGCACAAAGCCAATCCAGACATTTTGGCGAAAAATCTCTCCATAGACAGATGTGGGATGATTGGGCTTTCGTAGTCTAGTATAGTGCCAAATCCAGACTACTGTCGCGATCGCTAGCACTAACCAAAAGCCCAGTTGGAGATCCATCACAACCCCGAGGCCAGCAAGCAAGCTAGCAGTACCAGCAAAGAACACACCTACGGCATCAGCAGCATACTTACCGAAAAACAAGGCACTAGAGCGCACCCCAATCCTCTGGTCATCCTCCCGGTCTGGCATGGCATAGACTGTGTCAAATCCCAATGCCCAAAGTACTGTTGCTCCCCAGAGTAACCAGGTAGCTGGTTCTAGAGTAGTAGTAATGGCACTCCAACTAATCAGTACAGCAAAACCCCAAGCAATGGCCATAACCAGTTGCGGTACAGGAAACACTCGCTTGGCAGATGGGTAAAACACAATTACTGGTACAGCGGCCACGCAAAGCCCAAAGGTGAAAGGATTAAGATACAGAGCAATCACCCCAGCGCAGACCATAGCAACTAAGGCAACTACTACACCAACTTTGACCGATAGGGCTTTGGATGCCAAAGGGCGTGAGCGAGTTCGCGCCACTTGGGAATCAATATTGTGATCCCAAACGTCATTAATTACACAGCCAGCAGCACTGGTGGCTAAAGTTCCAAGAACAATCACAGCAACCAGGGGAATCGGTGGTTTCCCTTGGGCTGCTAAAAAAACTGCCCACAGTGCTGGCACCATTAAAATCAATCGTCCAGTTGGCTTGTCCCATCGCAACAGTCGCATAATGGCTAGCCAGGTGGGTATGGGATTGGGGTTTGGCTGGGTAATCATAGCAGGAATGGTGACTCGTTTGTGAGTAATTTTGTTTGTAGGTAATTTTTCGGATTGTTTCCTCGAATCAGAGGAATTTCTCTATAGGAGATAGTGCCTATTTTTTGTTATTCTCCTTAAAGATATCGTTATTCATAGGTTTCGGGCTGATATATGTAAGCAGGATACATCAATATGGTTAACTCACTGACCCAAGACATTTTCCTTCATGTTTCCACTCCTGACAAAGAGCAAGAGCGCATTATTGCTGCCATCGATATTGGTACCAATTCCATTCACATGGTGGTGGTGCGAATTGACCCTAAACTTCCGGCATTCACGATTATTGGTAAAGAAAAGGACACGGTCAGGTTAGGGAATTGCAACCCCCGAACTGGTGAGTTGACCCCCGAAGCCATGAATAGAGCGATCGCAACTCTACAACGCTGCAAGGAAATGGCAGCCAGCCTCAATGCTGAAAACATCGTTGCTGTAGCAACCAGTGCTGTGCGGGAAGCTCGGAATGGCCAGGCTTTTTTACACCAGGTCTATACAGAATTGGGTTTATTGGTCAACCTAATTTCTGGTCAGGAGGAAGCACGACGCATCTACCTAGGTGTGTTGTCAGCTATGGAATTCAACAACCAGCCCCATATCATTATTGATATTGGCGGTGGTTCAACGGAATTGATCCTCGCGGATAGTCACAACCCTCGTTCCCTAAGTAGCACAAAAATAGGAGCCGTTCGTCTTACAAAGGAGTTTGTCACTACAGACCCGATCAGCCAAAGTGAGTTTCTCTATTTGCAAGCCTATGTCAGGGGAATGTTAGAGCGAGCTGTTGAGGACATCCAGGCTAACCTGAAACTCAGTGAATACCCTCGTTTAGTGGGGACATCTGGCACTATTGAGACCCTAGCCAAGATGCACGCCTATGAGAATCTGGGTATGTTACCTAATCCCCTAACGGGTTATGAGCTTAGTCGTCAAGATTTGGAAAAAATGCTCAAGCGCTTAGCTGCTATGAGTTTGGCTGAACGCTCAACCCTGCCAGAGATGTCCGAGAGGCGTTCAGAAATTATTGTTGCTGGGGCAATCATTTTATTAGAAGCTATGAAGCTTCTGGGAATGGAGTCGATCATAATTTGTGGACGATCACTCCGGGAAGGCTTAATCGTTGACTGGATGCTTACCCATGGCTTGATTGAAGACCGGCTACGCTACCAAGATGAGGTCAGGGAAAGGAGTGTGATCGCAGTGGCCGGGAAATATCAGGTCAACCTGGACTATAGTCAGCGGGTGGCTAACTTTGCCCTGAGCTTATTTGACCAAACCCAAGGAAAACTGCACAATTGGGGAACACAGGCACGGGAATTACTTTGGGCAGCAGCAATTTTACACAACTGTGGCGTGTATGTGAGTCATTCCTCCCACCACAAGCATTCTTATTACTTAATTCGTAATGCTGAACTGTTGGGCTTTCTGGAGCCAGAAATTGAAATCATTGCTAATCTGGCTCGTTACCATCGCAAGAGCCCTCCTAAGAAAAAGCATGAGAATTACAATAATCTGGCCAATCAAGAGCATCGGCTGTTGGTGAGTCAGCTTAGTGCTTTGTTACGCTTAGCTATTGCTTTAGACCGTAGACAGATTGGTGCAATTCGGCAAGTTAAGTCGGATTATCGATCCGATGATAAAGCACTTCATCTAGATCTAGTGCCAGCTTTTGCTAATGATGATTGTGCTTTGGAACTGTGGAATTTGGATTATAAAAAATCGGTATTTGAAGAGGAATTTGGAGTTAAAGTGGTGGCGAGTTTGGCATCCAAGAGTAGTCAGCATTATTAAGCATTCAGCATTCAGCTCTCAGCCATTGATAAATTATCAATTCCCAATTCGTAAGCATATGCGCGTAGCGCATATGCTTACAACGCTATAATACAAATTTATAGACAACCGACGTAATCACTAAATCCAATCTAACTGTGTCCAAAAACTCATGTACTCGCATTCTTGATTGCTTGTATATCAGCACTTATAAAAATACCTTACCAATGCGTGTTGATATCTGGAGCCAACTGAAATTGTCAACAGATCGCTTGCAATCTCTTCACGCCAGTGGCCAGGATATCTCGACCTTAAAGGAAAAAATTGCAGCTGGGTTCAAAATTCTCGAACCCCTCGAGCTCTACTGGAAATTTCCAGGGATAAATGCATTTCGACGATTGCAGCAGCACTTTGAGCGCCAGGAATATTCTCGACTTTCCTGGGAAGTGACTCAAATTATACGTTTGATGTCTAGCCGTGCTGAACTGTATGCCCAAGCATACATGGATCAGATTTTTGCAAGCGAACAGAAAGATGGACAGCAAATTATATCAGTCGATAAGTACAATCAAAACTCTAATCAACTCGATTTCACCGTCTTATTTATCGAAGACGACATAACACCAGAAAAAGAAAAAGAATTACGCCAAAAACTGGCAGAAATAGCCTCGGACAAAGACAAGTTTATTTATCAGATCATCGTTGTTTCTAACTTTGAAGATGCCCTAACAGCTTTGATGTTGAATCATAGCATTCAATGCTGTGTTATCGGCTACGACTTTCCTCTGCGCTCAAACAACCGTTTGTCACTGCTCGAAGAATACATGAGTGGGTTAGAACAAGCTGAATTAGCTGGGAAATATTACCAACCGAGAGGTCTTACTTTAGGTGCGATTATACATAAGTTACGTCCAGAGTTGGATTTATACTTGTTGAGCGATGTATCTGTGGTTGATGTGGATGCTGAGACGAATCAGAACTTCCGCCGCGTTTTCTACAACCAGGAAGACTATCTTGAAGTACACTTAAGTATTATTCAAGGCATCGAAAAACGTTACGAAACCCCTTTCTTCGATGCCTTAAGAAATTACAGCAAAGAACCCACAGGGGTATTTCATGCCATGCCCATTTCCCGGGGAAATTCCATCTTTAAGTCTGATTGGATTCAGGACATGGGAGAGTTCTACGGTCAAAATCTCTTTTTAGCAGAAACTTCAGCAACCAGTGGAGGCTTAGACTCATTATTGCACCCCACTGGTACCCTTAAAGAGGCTCAGAGTTTAGCAGCAAGAAGCTTTGGTTCCAGGCAAACTTTTTTCGTGACTAATGGGACTTCAACTGCCAATAAAATTGTTGTGCAAGCAATTTTAACCCCAGGTGATATTGTCTTGGTTGACCAGAATTGCCACAAATCTCACCATTACGGCATCGTCTTAGTAGGTGCTCAACCCCTTTACCTCAATGCCTATTCCCTCAAAGAATATAGTATCTATGGTGCTATCCCTTTAAAGGAAATCAAGCAACAATTGCTCAAGTTCAAGGGCGAGGGGCAATTGGAGCAGGTGAAGATGCTGTTACTGACAAACTGTACCTTTAATGGCATTGTTTACAACGTTAAGGGAGTCATGGAAGAAATACTGGCAATCAAGCCAGATCTAGTTTTCCTCTGGGACGAAGCCTGGTTTGCCTTTGCTCGTTGCACCTCAACCTATCGAGAACGTACAGCAATGCAAGCTGCCACAGAACTTCATACTCGCTATCACAGTCCCCAATACCGAAAGGAGTATGCAGCCTTTAAGGAACAATTTGATCGGCTTGATCCAGAGGATGATCACACCTGGCTGAACCAGCGCCTGTTACCCGATCCAGATCAAGTCAAGATTCGGGTGTACTCAACCCAATCAATACATAAATCTCTGTCTGGGCTGCGTCAATCATCCATGATTCACATCTGGGACGAGGAGTTCAACCGTAGGTCGGAAATTGATTTTCTAGAGGCTTACATGACCCACACCACCACGTCCCCCAATTACCAAATTCTGGCTTCTCTGGATTTAGCGCGGCGACAAGTTGATTTGGAAGGCTTCAAATTGGTTCATTCCCAGATTGATATGGCAATGGTAGTGCGGGAGAAGGTTAACACTCATCCATTGCTAGGAAAATACTTCAAGATACTTACTCCTGAAGAGTTGATTCCCGAAACCTATCGCCCATCAGGTCTGAAACGTTACCAAACTCAGGAAGATCCAGAAGTAGAGTTCCAGCGTATCGAGCAAGCCTGGGAGGATGATGAATTTGTTCTCGACCCCACGCGGCTGACTTTGTACATTGGCAAGACAGGAATCGATGGCTATACTTTCCAAAATTCTGTACTGATGGAACAGTTTAATATTCAGGTTAACAAGGTTTCCCTCAATACGGTTTTATTAATGACTAATATCGGGACAACCTGGGGTTCCGTAACATATTTGCTTGATTGCCTACATAAAATTGCTGAGGGGTTGGAGCAGGAATTGCGCCAATACAATCAAGTGGAAATTAAATTATTTGAAAACAAGCTGCAACACCTAACACTGAATTTGCCTTCTTTGCCTCATTTCAGCGAGTTTTACTCCGGCTTCCGTTCTCACCCGGCAACTAGGCAAGGGGACCTGCGGAGCGCCTACTTCCTGGGTTTGGACGAAGAAAAAATAGAATACCTCAAGCTAGACAATGAAATAGATGAGATAATGGCATCTGGGCGAGAACTGGTTTCATCTACATTCATTATTCCTACCCCACCGGCTTTCCCGATTTTAGTTCCTGGTCAAGTTGTAACTGGGGCGATAGTCTTCCTAATGAAGCAGCTTGCTCCTGATGTCATTCAGGGTTATCGACCTGACTTTGGATTACCCGTATTTACTCAAGATGCTTTAGACAGTCTCAATAAAACTACAGGATCTGCAATGACTAAAACAACAGCCTTCACTCATTTAGCTATAGCTGTTACGAACCTTAATGCCAGTATTGCTTTCTACGCCAAGTACGGTCAGATGTCAGTAGTGCGCTTGCGCGTAGAACCAGGTACAGTTTGGATGTCCGACAACATTAGACCCTTTGCGCTAGCTCTACTTGAGGAAGAAGAGGCCAAGCCAATCTTGCCCCCGAGTCATATTGGTATTGCTTGTGTCAGTTGTGAACAAGTGGATCAGCTCTGCAAACTTGCTCGCAAAGAGGGTTGCTTACTTGAGGGACCTAAGGATTATGGTCCTCCAACTGGTTACGCAGCCTACCTCAGGGATCCTGATGGACACCATGTAGAAATTTCCTACGGTCAAGAGGCAGCTTATGAGTCTAGATATACTCCCTATACCGACCTAGCTTAAGTAGCCACTTACAAAGGTTATTCCATCTTACCTTGAATCTAACTGCTAATAGCTGAAGGCTTAAAAAAGATTGACAGGTCAAGTCTTTCAGTAAAGATTTTCCTGTAAATCTTTATCAATTTTAGTTACACGATTTTGGTTTTACCTAATCCTTAGCCAGAAAAATCCGCTGATAAAACCAGCAATTTATCCGCTAATTAAACTAGACTATTAACCCCAACACTAACTGAGATTAACTTTGAAGACTTTTTGCTTTTCTGATTCTGCTTTCGGCAAACTCAAGCTCAAGATGCCATTATTGTAATCAGCCTTGACCTGATCGTGTTGAACCCGTTTTGGCAAGGGAACCACCCGCTGAAAGTTACCATAACGGAATTCTGAGCGTGTCATCCCATTTTCTTCAGTACTAGTTTCAGACCGACGCTCACCACTAATAGATACAGCTTGCTCTGTCACCTGAATATCGAGATCTTTAGAGTCTATCCCAGGAATCTCAAGCTTTAATTCAAGGGTTTCTGCTGTCTCCTGCAGTTCTGCCGCTGGCATAAAACTTGTTCCCTTAAGACCAGGATATTCAAATGGGGTGAATTCATCAAATAGCCGATTCATTTACCGTTGTAAGTTAGTGAATTATCCGAAAGGTTACCAAGGAATAAGTCCCATAATCTAACCTCCGTCTATTGACATATCCTTGCGGTTTAGATCCACTTTTTTCACCCATACTTAGGATTTTTAACGGTTAGCGAAACGTCACCGCTTGGATGATTTTATTTAATCTGTTATCAATCTATCAACGCCGAAAAGGTCTTGGAGTTCGCTTCCCTTCCTAAACCATTAGGATAATTTCCGTACAGATATAAATAATAGATAATTTCAATCTCAACCATATCCCCAATACCTCAGGGGAATTTTAACGAATTTGATTACGATTCTACTTAGTCATTCAGGTTTTGGTAGCGGGCGCAGGCGTAGAGGTCAAATAATGCTCCAACTAGGCTACAGGTAAAAGCAATCACTAATACTCCCTGAATTGGGGATCCATTACCAAAAATAGTCAAAAATTTCAATAGCTCAGTTGTGGCAGTAAGACCAAACCCTGTCAAGCCCGGAATGTATCCTATTATACCAAATACTGCCAGTAAACCAACAACTAGTGCCACTGGAGCCATAAAGCTCAGAAGGATTGTTATTACCAAAGAACGGAGAAAGTTTGGCAAAATGCTCATAAAATTTAACCGCATAAGCAGGTGACTTGAAAGCCAAAGCCAAAGTATGACTTGGCACTTTCTACCTTAGGCGAAATCCCTGTCGATAACCGAAAATGTCAAAAATCTTAAATTTTCATTAAAAATCTTGGTAAAGGTCTGTGAATCTGGATCATAAAGCCGGGTGGTTGGTGACTTGTTAAGGGCTACAGGTGGTCACTTAAATTGATCCGCCTTAAGCTACCTGGCTTGATATATCAGTGATTTCGGCTCAGTGGCAGGGGAGTTGCAACCCCTTTGGGGAACCTACTCAATTCCTGAGAAGCTGTGGATCAAAAGTTATCATTCCTGTTAAGATTCTTCTTTGATTGGGGATAGGTGAACTTGTCCCACCACTCAAGTAGGTGGGATGAGCTAGTACGTAACTCCCTGTCTTAATAACAAAGCACTAATGACTAACAGCGATCGAATCAGTTACCAATTCCCAGACAACTTCATATGGGGAGTAGCCACCGCTTCCTATCAGATTGAAGGAGCAGTAAGTGAAGGAGGACGCAAACCTAGTGTTTGGGATACCTTCAGTGGTACCCCTGGAAAAATACTTAACGATGATACCGGTGCGGTCGCTTGTGACCACTACCATCGCTACAAAGAAGATATAGAGCTGATGGTCAAACTAGGGATCAAGGATTATCGC
>NZ_JAAHIG010000349.1:0-9103 GCF_010692305.1 Moorena sp. SIO4G3
CCTCTCTTTCGATACCTGAATTAAACAAAACCTTTGTTAAATTCACGTTGGAAACTACGACTAAGTCAACCCATGAAGTAGCTGCCGCTTTCAACCTGAATTAACCAAAACCTTTGTTAAATTCACGTTGGAAACTACGACTAAGTCAACCCATGAAGTAGCTGCCGCTTTTCTACTAGGCCGAGAAGATATCATTCCTGCTATGTTCAGACAGGTTATTGCTACTTTAGATAGTCTTTATGGATTTACTTGGGATTCTTTGCGTCTCTATCTAGACAGGCATAATTTTCTGGATGAGGATCAACATGTTCCGATGGGGAAAAAACTCTTAAAAAATCTTTGTGGTGATGATCCTGTAAAGTGGGAGCAAGCTTTTAACTCTGCTGAGAATGCTCTCAAAGCACGCTATGCTCTATGGGATGGTGTAGCTGAGTTGATTCAGGTCAACAAAGAGAATGATATAGCACTGCTTGAGATGTAATAAGGCGGTTTGCAATTCAGTTAGGTACAAAGTTCTGGGTTTTTAGGGAACAGGGAACAGGGAACAGGGAACAGAATCCTGTGTACCTAATAGTTATGCAAACCGCCATAGTTAACAAGGAACTTCGGAACAGGGAAGGGTCATCGAACTCAGGTTATTATAGGGCTCAATCGCTCTTTCATACTGTTCCCTTTCCCGAAGTTTTATGTTACTTGTTTATAGTAATTATTTTTTTCAGTTTAAAATTTTTGATTATTCATTATAAAAGCAATAAAATTATCACAGACTAATTGTAAAGTTAAATCAATTTAAAATTAATACTTTATTTGAGGCTAGATCATGCTAATTATTCAAAAGTATGGTGGTACGTCTGTTGGATCAGTTGAAAGAATTAAAGCAGTTGCCCGGCGGGTGAAGCAAACAGTCCAAAATAATAATACTGTGGTAGTAGTGGTTTCGGCGATGGGTAAAACCACTGATGACTTGCTTAGTTTATCGAAGGCAGTCTCGACTAATCCCAGTCGCCGGGAGATGGATATGCTTCTGTCTACTGGAGAACAAGTATCAATTGCTTTGCTGAGTATGGCATTGCAGGAATTGGGACAACCGGCTATTTCTTTAACTGGGGCACAAGTAGGAATTATCACTGATGCTGAACACGGTCGTGCCAGAATTTGGGAAATTCAGCCAAAGCGAATTCAGCACTATCTCAATCAAGGAACTGTGGTAGTTGTAGCTGGATTTCAGGGTATGAGCAGTGGTGATAACTTTGAAATTACTACTCTAGGACGTGGCGGTTCAGATATATCAGCTGTGGCGTTAGGGGCTGCCTTAAAAGCAAATTTGTGCGAAATTTATACTGATGTTCCAGGCATTTTTACGACTGATCCTCGGATTGTACCAGAGGCACAATTAATCCCAGAAATTACTTGTGATGAAATGCTAGAGTTAGCGAGTTTAGGGGCAAAGGTGCTACATCCTAGGGCGGTAGAGATTGCTCGTAATTATGGGGTACCTTTGGTTGTACGTTCAAGCTGGAACAATGCACCAGGAACTAGGATTATTTCTCCGATACCTAAACCTCGTTCTCTGAAAGGGTTGGAAATTAACAAGGCAGTATATGGGGTGGAATTGGAAACAAATCAGGTAAAAGTAGCCCGATGGCAAGGGCGAGATCGTTTAGGGGTAGCGGCAGGGTTATTTGGTGAGATTGCTCGTGACAATCTGGATGTTAATCTGATTATTCAGTCAATTCAGGAGGACAATGGTAAGGATATTGCGTTGACCGTAGTGAACAGAGGTTTGGATCAAGGTGAGACTTTAGCAGCGGCAGTGAGTGAAAGTAAACTTAAAAAGCTGATTACTTCTGCTTTATACGGGGGGACTTGGCAAGGGTCAGAAGAGCTAGAGGTGATGGTAGAGCAGAACATGGCAACAGTGGCAATTACTGGGACTGGTATGATTGGACGTCCTGGGGTTGCAGCTAAAATGTTTTCTACTCTAGCAGAGGCGGGAGTTAATATTGAGATGATTTCTACCTCTGAGTTGAAGATTACCTGTGTGATTAATGCTGAGGCATGCGATCGCGCTGTTGCTGCTTTGTGTCAGGCTTTTGAAATTGATCGTTCTATAGTGCTCGGACCTGATTCAATTCAGGAGTTTGCTACCGGTTCAACCCCATCCCCAGTATCCGGTGCTGTGGTTGATCTCAACCAAGCTTGTATCACAATTCGCCATGTCCGAGATCAACCGGGAATGGCAGCAAAAGTCTTTGGAGGACTGGCACAAGAAAATATTAGTGTTGATATGATTATTCAGTCTCAACGCTGTCATAGGTTTAATGATATCCCCAGCTGTGATATTGCGTTTACGGTGGCTCAAGCTGATGCTGAAGCAGCATTCATGGCTTTAAACGCTTTAGCTCTAAGTATTGGTTGTGGGGAGATTCTAGTGGATACAGAAATCGCTAAAGTTAGTCTAGTTGGGGGTGGTATGGTGGCACAACCAGAGGTTGTGGCTCAGTTTTTTGAGGCATTAGCACAACAGCAAATAACTATTCAGATGATTACAAGTTCGGACACTAAAATTAGTTGTGTGGTTGCTCAAGAAGAAGGAGTTAAGGCTTTAAATGCGGTGCATAAGGGGAGCATCCCGGTGCTTAAAAACTATCCCCAAACCCCCAAGGGTTTGGCTACACCAGCAAAGCCTAGCTACGCAGGCTAATAAGTAGGCTAATGAGTCGGACACAATTATAGCGCTACGCCCAAGGTCTTTAGGCAAGAGGCAAGAGGAAAAAGTTGACGTGGATTAGCGCACTTTTAGATGACTTTGTACAAGTAAAATTAACAATTGTAGTGTTAGATATTGGCCAGAAGTCAGATGAGTCTCCAACACCGTCTGGTAGAATTGTTAGCGTAGGGTGGCCGTTCGCGTAGCGTGGCCTAAAGGCCAAAAGGCCAGGAAACATATTTGCTTTGGGGGAGGCTACAGAGACCTCCCGATTTTTTGGGCTTAGGGTTGGCTTAAACCATTATTATCTCTAGTTTACAGCTCCCTTTTCACCCCTTGATTACTCTAAACTACAGGATAAATCAACATGTCTTTAACATCTCGATTCATGTCGATTATTTCTAGCATCTGAAAGTTTTAAAAAGCGTTATTCAAAATAGTCAGGAGGAAAAACTGAAGTCTTCTTCACGTATGTTATAAGGTCTCCATATTGTTTCTTTGAAAAGGCAAGCCCCTCTAACAGTAAGGGATTATTGCCTTATCCCAAATTTTTGACAAGGCGAAAACCAATGTGAGTGGTTCCAGTATCCGGTGACTGGGACTCCCGTGCAGCCGGACGGTATCGACTGCAATAGTTGGGCGCACAGAGGTGAGAACCACCTTTAATGACGTGTAACGCACCCTCGACAGGTTTTTTGGGGTCAAAACTTTCGGCTTGTCTGGGACCTTCTGGATTAACGCTATGAGCCATGTTCTTTCGTTCAACCCGATACCAGTCCGCTGTCCATTCCCAAACGTTACCTGTCATATCATACAAACCGTAACCATTTGCTGAGAATGAACCGACGGGGGCAGTTCCCAAGTAGCCGTCCGCTTTGGTATTTAGAAAGGGAAAAAATCCTTGCCAGGTGTTGGCTTTTTTAGCAGAATATTCTTTACCCCAGGTGTAGGTAGTTGCTTTTAAACCGCCTCTGGCAGCGTATTCCCATTGGGCTTCGGTGGGAACTTGTTTTCCTGCCCACTTGGCGTAGGCTAAGGCATCTTCATAGGCAATATGAACAACAGGATGGTTTTCTTTCCCCCTAATCTTGCTATCGGGGCCATAGGGATGTCGCCAGTTTGCGCCCACAACCCAATGCCACCAACTCAGATAAGCGACTTGTTGAATGCCTTCTGTGGGAGGTTCAAAAACAAGGGAACCGGGCGATCGCTGTTGATCAGGTAAATCAGGAAATTGTTCTTTTGATAGGGGACGTTCGGCTACGGTAACGTAACCTGTATCTTCAACAAACTTGGTAAATTGGGCGTTGGTAATTTCGTGGGAGTCAATGCAAAATGAACTGACGGTAACATCTTCAACAGGTAATTCTTCGATAAATTCTGGTTGATCTGACCCCATTTTGAATTCTCCTCCCGGAATGAAAACCATATTTTCCGGACAAGTTGAAGAGGGGACAGCAAAGGCACTCGGACTAAAAATAGTAACGGTAAGAATAAAAACACTGAGAACAATTAGGAGTTTTTGAATATAATTTTGAGAATTATTCATAATTTTAGTTGCAGAATCATTTAATCGTGGTGGAGAATAGCTTTAGAGAAACTTCATTGATTTGAGGTGATACTAAATTCGGTTGTGAAAAGATACTTTTCTCAAACCTTCTTTAACCATTCTGCCTTGAACATGGCTGTCTTTTTCCCTACTTACCCAATACAGCTTCTATGCTTTTTAATTCGGGCTATGATATGAATCAGGGTAGGCAATGCCCACCCTGTTAAAAGTTATGGACTCGGGTATTTACTCCTATTCCGACTTTAAATCAACCCTCGAATTGTGCCTGCCATCTTAATAGTTTGCATGGGTTAATCGTAGAACGGAATGGGATTAAGATGGAACGACTCGTCTATGCATGGCTCTAAGACCTCTGGGTCTGCAACATCGTCAATTAATTTGATCGTCACCGATTTCAACGTTCCGGTGAAGTCAAAAGGCATTTTATCTTTATAGCTTTCTCGGATAGGCGTACCCGTATCAAAGCCCACATCAAGGGTCTCATCTAAGGTGAAGCGGTTGGGAATGCTCTTACAAACCAAATTGCTTCCCGTAATGGTAAGGGGTTGATCGTTAACGTAGAGGGCTACTTCGGCACCTAGTACTTTACCTAGTGCTTCTTTGACATCGTCATCTTTAATGTTTTCATCAATCTTTGCATCTGATACGGTTTTATAAACAGCCTGCAAAGTAATCGGTGTATTGGTGGGCAAATCAGGAGGCAAAGGCGCTGAAATTTCGTAGCGTTCGATTCCCGCCCAGTTGTAGTGATACACCAGTTGACCATCTTCTACAAACAAACCGTATCCACTAAAACGGCCCCCCAAAGTCAACAGCATTCCTTCCAACAGCATGCCTTCGCCATCTTCATCTTCAGGCCAAATTACATTGGCCGTAATTTTATGGCTCTGCCTTTTGAGATCGGGGGCTGAACCTTCGGGAACGCGAAAATGATCGGGGTAGGTAAAGACCTTACGTCCTTTGGTCAAACTGGGACGATTGGCCACATCAACCCGGTCAGATTTGCGATCGTCCAACGGCAAAACGTTATACTTGCTGGCCTCCGCATAAAACAACTTGATCATCTCTTCGAGTTTCTTCGGCTTTTGGTCAGCCAAATCCACCGCTTGAGAAAAGTCCTTTTTAATGTTGTAGAGTTCCCAGGGCATGTCCAACAGATCCATCTCGGGGTTTTCTGAAAGCCAGGGGTCCCCGCGCTTGGCACTGGCCATCCAGCCTTTGTCGTAGATTCCTTGGTTCGTGAGCATCTCAAAGTATTGGGTGGTGTGCTTGCTGGGGGCACCGATCTTACCTGCATTATATTTTTTCTGCTCATCAAGATCTTTAGTTGGATCCAAGGTATACTTTGCATCAAAGGTATAGGCTAAACTGGTTCCCTCGATCGGCTTTTGCATGACCCCATTGAATAGGGTGGGTGCTTCAATACCAATAGCCTCCAGAATGGTGGGAGCAATGTCGATGACATGACTGAACTGATAGCGCACATCATCCACATCGGTAATGCGATCGGGCCAAGAAATCACCATGCCATTGCGAGTTCCCCCAAAGTGAGACGCAATCTGCTTGGTCCATTGGAACGGGGTATCCATTGCCCAAGCCCAAGCGGCAGGGAAGTGGTTATAGTGCATCTCGCCGCCCAATTCGTCGATCGCGGCGAACTTGTCCTGAAAGTCTTCTTCAAGACCATTGAAAAAGGTCAATTCATTGGTCACCCCTTGCAGGCCACCCTCTGCACTGGAACCGTTGTCTCCAGCAATGTAGATAATCAAGGTGTTATCTAACTCACCCAGGTCCTCAATGGCATCAATCACCCGACCAACCTCGTGATCTGTCTGGGCGGTAAAAGCAGCAAACACCTCCATCATGCGGGCATACAACCGCTTCTTCTTTCCCTTCAGAGAATCCCACTTCGGTAGAGACTCTGGACGAGGGGTTAATTGGGCATCAGGGGGAATCACACCTAATTCTTTTTGCCGCTTAATGGTTTTCTTACGGTACTTATCCCAGCCCATATCGAATTTCCCTTTATATTTATCGATCCAATCTTGGGGAACTTGGTGGGGCGCATGGGTCGCACCGGGAGCAAAGTAAACAAAAAAGGGCTTATCTTCTGCCAGCGCTTTTGTGGTCTGGATATAGTTGATGGCGTGGTCGGCCAAATCCGTATTCAGGTAGTAGTCTGAACCATCGGCATTTTTTTCTGGCGGAATCAAGCGAGTCGTATTCTCCACGAGCGGGGGAGTGTATTGATCGACGTCGCCCCCGACAAAGCCATAGAAATAGTCAAACCCTAGCCCTTGGGCCCAACGATCAAACGGTCCCACCGCGCTGGTTTCCCAATCTGGCACGTTGTGGTTTTTACCAATCCACGCGGTTGCGTAACCGTAGGCTTGCAATACATCCGCAAAGGTGGCTGTGTTCTGGGGAATCACACTTGAATATCCAGGGAAGCTCGTTGCAACTCCGGTAGTCACACCAGTCCCAACGGAGTGGTGGTTACGTCCGGTGAGGAGGGAAGCACGGGTGGGAGAACAGAGGCCTGTGGTGTGGAATTGAGTGTACTTTAAACCATTTTCAGCCAGTCGATCCAGTGTTGGAGTCTTAATCCTGCCACCAAAGGTTCCCATCTGGCCATAGCCCACGTCATCTAGCAGCACCAACAGGATATTGGGCGCATTTTCAATGCCAAAGCTTGAAGGCTCTTTCAATTTGAGTTCGACCTCTTTAGAGTCTTCATAAGTTAGACCGATTTTGCCAGTGAAAGCTGGATCGGGGTGGGGAAGAATCTGTTGGGCCATTGCGGGTGGCGCAATGGTGGTCAAAAGGAGGGAGGTGGCGATCGCAAACACCACGACACCTCTCAAAATTCGGTTCAAAAAACCGTTGAAAAACATAGATAAAACCTCATAAAAGGGGTTAACACAATCTCAGGCGACATCCCAAAACACAACATGGATAGCCTTGGGATAGGCTTTAGAGTCCCGATCGCTCGAGCTGAACCCTACACTTGGCTGAATTACAGACGCAAAAGTTCATCAATCAATGGGTGTTATCAGTTTTCCAGGTCATCTGTAGGGTAGGTAATACCCACCCTAATTAGATTGATTGACCTGTCGTGTTTCCGCCCCGGATCGAAATTATGGGGCTACCACGCTCTTGGTCTTTCCCGTGTAGTAACGATCGCTAGGGGCTAATAGCCATTAGCCAATACTTGACCAATGACTTTCGTGACCTGTTGATATCTCTACTATCCCAAGAGATGAATAGCATTCTCGACACTTTCACTCAGTAATAGCTACTCTGTTGTGCTATGGGGTCAGTCAAAGACTCCAAGGCTAGTTTAGTGGTAAGCTATCTCTGTCAATAACCGAAAATTCCAACTTTCTAAGCTATAAGAATTAAATAACTAAGTTTGAAATTGTATTAGTTTTGCTTATATTTGGTGGGATTATTTTTTTCTAGGGTGGTGCTTAAATGACTTTATTAATTGATGCCAACAATAGTAAAACTACCCAAGCTGAGGATGATCCTGGGACAGAGAATCAGAAAATTGTCTACAGATCCTTTACCCATCTAGATGGCTTCAAAGAGTTTATTGATTATCAAAAGATGGAAATGATTCAACTTAGTCCCGGCCCTCTTCAAGCTGAATTTTTATCTATTCAGATTGGCAACTTATATTTCGCCTATGATCAGGTCAACCAAGGACTTCACACGTCTGGTGGGGGAACACCTGAATACATGTCTTTTGTAATGATTTGGTCTGAGAAAGAAAAGGAATATTACTCCTTAAAAAGCCCTATTGAGCCTCAAAGAACTCTTTTTGGTTTTAACAACACCGAATCGTACGAAGTATTTCATCAAGGTATAGCCCTGACACATGTTTTCATCCCTGTGCAAACGTTTGATGCTTATGCAGACCAACTACAACGCCACGATCTGGACGATAATTTCCGGAGAAAAAATCAGGTGAATTTGCTACCAACTGGGACGAAAGAAATTAAAAATTACCTGAAACAACTAGCTTGGTTAGCAATCAAAAATCCTACCTTCCTTCAACAACCTCATATTGAAAAACTCGTTGCTGATGATTTCATTCCTTTGTTGATTAGTCAGATTCCCATTAAGTTAAATTCCAAGTGTTTTCTCAAACCTTCCCGAAGAGCAAAGTTGATTGCCCAAGCTGAGCAACAAATGTTAGCCAACTTAGACAAACCTCTGACTTTAAAACAGCTAGCTCAAAATTTAGGGTCTAGCAGTTCTGCCTTATCTTATGGTTTTCAGGACTTATTTGGCTTGAGTCCCATGCGCTATCTCAAGGTACGACGACTTAATGCAGTGCGACAACGCCTGAAGGCAAGCGAACCAGAACGTTGTACCATAGCCCTCCTTGCTAGTGAATTTGGGTTCTACCATTTAAGTCATTTTGCTAAAGATTACAAAGCTATGTTTGGGGAGTTACCTTCAGAGACATTGCGAAACACTGCAAACTAAGCCTTGAGTATCGATCGATAAATATCTCTGGAAGTTATAGCGCTACGCCCAAGGGCAAGAGGCAAGAGGCAAAAGGCAAAAGTTCAATAAAACAGCGTTTGCTGCTTGTATCAATTTCAAACACCTTAATGGGTAGTGCTATACTTCCAAAAATCAGGGAAAAATCAGGGAAAAATCAGGAGAAGACAATTATGATAAAACTTTATCAAAATCTAAACGCTGAAAACCCCGTGTCTTTAGACCGGGGATGAAAGCGAATAGCGGCTTTAGCCGCCTGTGAGAAATATTCTGAAAAAATCCGAAATTTTATTCTAGGTGCTGTAGAATAA